>NZ_JACETT010000024.1:0-116547 GCF_013912365.1 Thermoactinomyces intermedius | reverse complement strand
AGTTAGTACCACTTAGTTGGCTCCAATTGCCCGATCGAAGTGATGCGCAAAGTGACCGAAGAAATGGGGATCCGCGAAATCACCATTGCTTACGGCCAAACGGAGTCTTCGCCGGTCATCACCCAGACCCGGACGGATGATCCTTTGGACGTGCGTGTGGCCACCGTGGGAAGGCCCTTGCCGCATGTGGAAGTGAAAATCATTGACCCTGAAAGCAAAAAGCCGTTGCCGCCGGGAAAGCAAGGGGAGCTGTGCACCCGGGGTTACCATGTGATGAAAGGCTATTACAAAATGCCTGAAGCGACCCGGGAAGTGATTGATGAAGAAGGATGGCTTCACACCGGTGATTTGGCAGTGGAGAACAAAGACGGAACCTACCGGATTACCGGACGGTTGAAAGATATGATCATTCGCGGGGGCGAAAATATTTATCCGCGGGAGATCGAGGAATTTCTCTATATGCATCCCAAAGTTTTGGATGTTCAAATTGTGGGAGTGCCGGATGAAAAGTATGGTGAGGTTTCGGTGGCTTTCATCCGGAAGAAAGAGGGGGTTAATTGCACGGAAGAGGAAATCATTGAGTTTTGCAAAGGGAACATTGCCCGGTACAAAATCCCTTCCCAAGTCATTTTTGTGGACAAATATCCGATGACTGCCAGCGGAAAAATCCAAAAGTACAAATTGCGGGAAGCCTTTATCCGGAAGGACTTGTCCGCCTACCAACAAGCGGGCGGCCTAGCTTGACCCTTGTCTTTTTTTCGGCTTCCCGGTACATTTAGAATGAATATCACCGGTCTGTATGGATTACAGCAAGAAATGGAGAGTCAGAAATGGAGCGAATCCCTCCGATCTTGATGGATTTTCCGCATTCGTTCGAAACCGAGCGTTTATGGATTCGTTTGCCTTTGCCGGGAGACGGGGAAAAAGTGTATGAAGCCATGATGGAAACCGAGGAGCTTTTGCGCCAATGGATGCCATGGGCGCAAACTCCCCCTTCCAGAGAACAAGCCGAAATCAATGTCAGGCAGGCGCACAGCAAGTTTTTGGAGCGAACCGACTTGCGTTTCCATTTGTTTCACAAAGAGACCAAGGATTTTGTCGGGAGCAGCGGACTGCACCGGATCGATTGGAGCGTCCCGAAATTTGAAATTGGTTATTGGTGCCGCAAGTCTTACATGAGACAGGGGTACATCACCGAAGCGGTCCGGGGGTTGAGCGTATTTGCTTTCGAAATTTTAAAAGCCAACCGGGTGGAGATCCGCTGTGACCAACGCAATGTACGCAGCCGGAAAGTGGCGGAACGTTTGGGGTACCGGTTGGAAGGGATCCTGCGCAATTTTCAAGTATCCCCGGATCGCCAATTGGAAAACACGTGTGTATATGCAATGATTGCGGAAGACTTCTACAGCCTTTCATTACGGAAAAGCGGCGGTGCATCAATGTAGATGCTTGCGCTGTTTTTTTTTACATATTAATCTGTAAATGACAGATTATTTTTTTAAAGGGGGAATATTCTTACATGAGCGATTTCTTCCCAATCCATGATGTAGACTATTTAGAGTATTACACAGGAAATGCGAGGCAGGCGGCATCTTATTTTTGCCAGACATTCGGGTTTCGTCCGGTTGCTTACAGCGGACTGGAAACCGGAAACCGCGAAACCGTTTCGTATCTGGTGGAACAAGGGAATGTGCGCTTTTTGATTACCGGGGCTTATTCGCCGGAGCATGAGATTTCCTCCTTTGTCAGGCAACACGGTGACGGAGTCAAAGATATCGCCCTTTTGGTGGACGATGTGGAAAACGCTTTCAAAGAGGCGATTTCCCGCGGGGGCATTGCCATCAAAGAACCGTATGAATCGAGGGATGAACAAGGAGTTTTGAAAAAAGCCGTCATCGGCACCTATGGGGACACCGTCCATACGCTTGTGGAGCGGAAACATTACAAAGGGTTGTTTGCGCCGGGCTTTGTCCCGTGTGAAATGAACCTTCCCGTGCGGGATGCCGGCATCACCGGTGTGGACCATGTGGTGGGCAATGTGGAAAAAATGGAGACATGGGTGGCTTATTATGAGAAAGTCATGGGATTTAAGCAGTTGATTCATTTTGACGACGAGGATATCAGCACGGAGTATTCTGCGTTGATGTCCAAAGTGATGCAAAATGGATCGGGAAGAATCAAGTTCCCCATCAACGAACCGGCGGAAGGGAAGAAAAAATCGCAAATCCAGGAGTTTTTGGAGTTTTACCATGGTGCGGGCGTTCAACATGTGGCGCTCCTTACCGATGACATTGTGAAAACCGTGGAAACGCTGCAGAAAAACGGCGTGGAGTTTTTGGACACCCCGGATACGTATTATGAAGATTTGTTTGAACGCGTCGGCGATATTGATGAAAAGCTGGATGATTTGAAACGGCTCCGGATTTTGGTGGACCGGGATGATGAAGGATATCTGTTGCAGATCTTCACCAAGCCGATCGTGGACCGTCCGACCTTGTTCTTTGAAATCATCCAGCGCAAAGGAGCCCGGGGATTCGGTGAAGGAAACTTTAAGGCTTTGTTTGAGGCGATTGAGCGGGAGCAGGCCCGGCGCGGAAACTTGTAAAGAGCGGAAAATAATGAGATCTTGAGCTGACAAGACGGCTTTTCTCTGTCATAAATCCTCAATCTTCAGGTCATCCTATGGAAGAATCCAATTGACCAAATTGAGGTGACACAGATGAAACGCCGTTTTTTTTCGCTCGTTCTCTCTTTGATTTTCGCCTCCTCGGTTTTGGCCGGAATGGCAACTCAAGTCAATGCAAGGGAAGGGGTCGCTTACGCCGACCGCCCTTTTTATCAGATGGATACAACGTTTCATCCGGAAAAGGATGAGTTGACGGGACATATGGTGGTCACTTTGCCGGAGAAACGAACCGAACCGCAAAATGAAGTGTATTTCCGGCTTTATCCCAATGCATTTCAAAATTGGAAGCACAAAGTCTCCAAGCCGGAAAAACCGGGTTACATCCGCGTTTTTCATGTGAAAGTGGATGGCAAAAGCGTTGAGCCCGATATCAAGGAAACGGTGATGAAAGTGCAGTTGCCCCGTCCCCTTCAAGACGGACAATCCGCCCGCATTGAGATGGATTTTTTATTGCATTTGCCCCGTGGCGGGATGCGGCTGAACACTTTCAAAAACACGGCCTTTTTGGCTCAGTGGTACCCGATGCTGGCCGTCAGGGATCAACACGGATGGCATACTGAACCGTACACCACGACCGGCGATCCGTTTTACTCGGTGATGTCTGATTTTGAAGTCACTTTCCGCCTCCCCGAAGGTTACCGGGTGATTTCCACGGGAAATAACAAGAATCAACCGGCCGGCTCCAAAATTACCATCAAACAGGATCAAGTCCGCGATTTTGCAGCGGTTTTAACCAAAGATTACCGGTCAGTAAGCGGAAAGTACAAAGACATTCAAGTCAACCTTTGGTATATGAACGGGATGGAGGATGTGGCCAAACCCTTGCTGGAAGCAGCAGTGTCCGGAATGAAATTTTACAGTGAAAAATTCGGGCCCTATCCTTATGACGAAGTCGATGTCGTGCTGGGGGAAACCGGTGAAGGAATCGCCGGGATGGAATATCCGGGCCTGGTGACCTCCATTCCAAAGATCGGGACCAAAAAAGGGATCCAACCGGCAGTCAATGTGGTTGTGCACGAGTTGGCACACCAGTGGTGGTACGGGGTGGTCGGCAACAACCAGGCCAAAGAACCTTGGCTGGATGAAGGGTTGACCACCTTCTCCGAGTTTTTGTATATGGAAGAGAAGATGAAAGAAGATGAACGGGAGCTGTTGGAGAGAGCATCGAAAAAAGCCGATGAAATTCATCAAACGGCGGGGATCAGTTCGGCCCAACCGCTTTATGATTACCCGGAACCGGTGTACGGTCTGATGGTGTACATTCGTCCGGCAGCCATGCTGTATGAACTGATGGACGAAATCGGAAAAGAGAAAGTCCTGGAGATTTTAAGAACCTATTATCACCGGTATCAATACAAAGTCGCCACCACCCGGGATTTTATCCGGACCGCCAATGAAGTGGCCGGCAAAGATTTGACTCCTTTTTTTCAAAAATGGTTGTACTTCAAGGAAGCTTAAATCCCGGAGGAAGGGAACCGGAAACAACCAGGCGAAGGAAGTGATGACCCGTCACTTCCTTTTTTGTTGTCCGGAGACGGCCGAACCAAACCGGTTGCTTTTTTGTTTGGAGGGTTCGTGCTATTATTCTAAGAGGCGTAAAGGTCTAAGTTTCAAGGGGAGGGAAGAGGTTGTCGGATGATCCAATTGTCCTGTCGGCGCGCCTTCAGAAATTGACGGAATGGATCCCGGTCGGGGCGCGGGTGGCAGACATCGGCGGAGATCATGCCTATTTGCTGATTCATCAGGCCAAAGCCGGTTGTTTGTCACATGGAATTGTGGGAGAGTTAAACAAGGGGCCGTTTGAAAATGCCTGCCGGACCATCCGGATGGCGAATGTGGAAAAGATGGTGGAAGCCCGCCTCGGAGACGGATTGTCGGTGTTAAAACCGGGTGAAGTCGATGTGATTGTGATCGCCGGAATGGGCGGGGCTTTGATTACTCAGATTTTAAAAGAGGGCAAAGAAAAGCTGCACGGAGTGAAACGGTTGATTTTGCAACCCAACATCGGCGGCCACAATGTCCGCAGATGGTTGAAAGAAAACGGATTTTGCCTGGTGGATGAATCATTGGTGGAAGATGCCGGCATCTTGTATGAGGCGCTGGAGGCAGAACCTGGTGAGGAAACGATTTATGACGAGATGGGCCGGGAGTTTTCGGAATCCACCTTAATGGAAGTGGGGCCGCTGCTTTTGAAGAAAAGGCATCCGCTCCTGAAAAGAAAAGTAATGCAGGAATGGGAATCGAAACAAAAGGTGTTTCGGTCATTGAAAAACGCGAAATCGGAGACAGCTGTCGCCAAAAGGGAACAGCTGGCGGAACAATTAAAAGAATGGGAGAAGGTGAAAACATGTCTGTTCGCGGAGTCGACCTGATCAAAGCGATGGAATCGTATGCCCCTTCCGCTTTGGCTGTCGAAAAAGACCGGATTGGTTTGCAGGTGGGGGATCCGCAAGCGGAAGTCCGGAAAGTGCTGGTCACCCTGGATGTGAATGAAGAAGTGGTGGATGAAGCGATTCGCATCGGGGCCAATTGGATTGTGGCTCATCATGCGGTGATTTTTCATCCGTTGAAAGAAATCCGGACCGATGAACCGGCCGGCAGAATGTTTGCCAAGTTGTTGGCGCACGGAATCCATGTTTACATCGCACACACCAATTTGGATGCGGCCGTGGGCGGAGTGAATGATGCCTTGGCCGACCGTCTCGGGCTCACTGACACCAGGGTTTTGATCGGCTATAAACAGGATGCATTGAAAAAACTGGTTGTCACCGTGCCGGTGGACCATCACGAAGCGGTGCTGAATGCCATCAGCGAAGCCGGGGCCGGATGGATCGGGAATTACAGCCATTGCACGTTTAATGTGGAAGGAACCGGAACCTTTTTGCCACGCGACGGAGCCAATCCGTTTATCGGTAAAACGGGGGAACTGGAAAAGGTGAAAGAGATCCGTTTGGAAACCGTCATGCCGGCATCGATCGAAAAAAGGGTGCTTGAAGCCATGTTCAAAGCCCATCCATATGAGGAAGTGGCTTATGACATCTATCCGTTGGATTTGAAAGGCGAGCCGCTCGGGTTCGGGCGAATCGGATCCTTGCCGGAAACGATGAAATTGGATGAATTTGCCCGTTTCGTCAAAGACGCTTTTGAATGCGACGGGGTCCGGGTGGTGGGCAACCCGGATAAAGAAATTCGGAAAGTGGCGATTTTGGGAGGTTCCGGTGGCCGTTACCTCCGCGATGTCAAGCGGCAGGGGGCCGATGTGTACATCACGGGGGATGTGGATTACCACACGGCGCAAGAAGTCATCGATTTGGGGATTTCACTGGTGGATCCGGGACACCATGTGGAACATTGGGTGGTTCCGTATGTTTGCAAGGAGCTGGAAAAACGGTTGAACCGCCAGGTTCCGGTCGAACCGTCGAAAGTGAACACCAATCCCTTTCGGTTTTGTGTTTGAACAAGTGGAAAGAGGTTCCTGTTGATATGAACCTGCTTGATTGTTATAATTAAATTTACTGCACAAAGGAAAGTAAACAAGGCAATCGCCGGTGGTGTACCGCAAGGTCCCACGGGAGGAAAGTCCGGGCTCCACAGGGCAGGGTGCCGGCTAACGGCCGGTGGGGGCGACCCTAAGGCTAGTGCCACAGAAATGCAGACCGCCGATGGGGACGAATTTCGTCTCACAGGCAAGGGTGCAACGGTGCGGTAAGAGCGCACCAGCAGCATGGAGACATGCTGGCTAGGTAAACCCCACCCGGAGCAAGACCTGATAGGAGATCAGCATCTTTGGATGCAGCTGTGGCCCGCAGTGATCTCGGGTAGGTCGCTGAAGTTGTGTAGCAATACACAATGTAGATAGATGATTGCCACTCCAATGGGTGGGAGACGTTCAAGCCGTTGCTTGGACCACCCGGAGAACAGAACCCGGCTTATTGTTTGCTTTCCGACATAGCTTGAGAAAAGACGCGAACGCGTCTTTTTTTATTTTTACGGACTTTTGCGGACTTTGAATAGGAATGAACGGGAAGGCCATGCTAAACATAAAATCTTTCAAAATGAGGTTGGTTCAGATGAACGGGGACTTTACATCATACGAGGCTTATTTGGAGCGTTATCAGACATTTTATGATGAAGAATGGAATGACCGCCCTCCCGTGTTGGATCGTGAGCAATTCACCCGCTTGTTCCAGTTGTTGAGAGAAAGTTACCAAACCTATGAAGAAATGCTGCGTATGGGAAAACAGGAGGAAGCGGGGCAGTATTACCGCAGTGTGATTAACGGGTTGGAAAATCAGTTGGCCATCAGTGATGCCTCTGACAATTTCCGCATTCAACTTCTTCATTCGATGTAACTGTCCGGGAAAAACGATGGCTTGGTTTCGGGCCATTGTTTTTTTTCTTTGGCGATAAATTATCTGAAAATTATTACATATGGAAAATGGTTTTGGCAGCAAAGCGCCGGTGATGTGAATTTTTGCCGCGAAACCGGCCGGACCGGGGTATAAATCGGAAAACGTTGCAAAA
Organism: Thermoactinomyces intermedius; assembly: GCF_013912365.1. Lineage (NCBI taxonomy): Bacteria > Bacillati > Bacillota > Bacilli > Caryophanales > Thermoactinomycetaceae > Thermoactinomyces > Thermoactinomyces intermedius. The sequence continues at coordinate 109,337 of NZ_JACETT010000024.1, read as the reverse complement.
CTTAACAAAAGATGAACATGAAGGAGGATATCTATGCAACTGTTGAAGGAACTTACCGAGGCCAACGGGGTCTCCGGGTTTGAAAAAGAAGTGCGCGAAATCATGAAACGGGAACTCAGCAAAGAAAACGTGGAAATTCAAACCGACGGGCTCGGAGGCATTTTCGGGATTAAAAAAGGGACCAGTGACGGGCCCCGCATTTTATTGGCCGGACACCTGGACGAAGTCGGTTTTATGGTGAATGAAATCACCAAAAGCGGTTACTTGCGCTTCACCCCACTCGGAGGATGGTGGAGTCAGGTTCTGTTGGCACAACGTGTTTTGATCATTACGGAAAAAAGAACTTTTACGGGTGTCATCGGTTCCCGGCCGCCTCATGTGCTGACACCCGAGGAAAAAGGAAAGTTGATTCCGATTCGCGAAATGTTTATTGATATCGGTGCCCACAGCGATGAGCAGGTGAAAGAATGGGGGATCCGCGTCGGGGATCCGGTTGTGCCGGTGTGTCCGTTTGAAATTTTGCCGGATCGCGACACCATTCTGGCCAAAGCGTTGGACAACCGTGTTGGTTGTTACCTGGCTTTGGAAGTGTTAAAACAATTAAGCATGGCAGATCATCCCAATACGGTGATTGCCGGGGCCACGGTGCAGGAAGAAGTGGGCCTCAGGGGAGCGACCACCGCCCCGCGCCTGCTGAAGCCGGACGTTGCGATTGCCCTCGATGTGGGGGTTGCGGAAGATTCCCCGGGCAATGAAGGACAAAACAAAGCCAAGCTGGGCAAAGGCCCGTTGATCACATTTTTGGATGCGACGATGATTCCCAATCTGGCCTTGCGCAATTATGTGGTGAACATGGCCGAAAAACACGGGATTCCTTTCCAAATCGACACGATGACCGGGGGTGGAACCGATGCCGGACAGTTCCATCTCTACGGCAAAGGCGTTCCGTCGATCGTGATTGGTGTGGCTGCCCGATACATCCACAGCCATGTTTCCATGATCAGCAAGAGTGACTTGGATCATGCCGTCCGTTTGCTGGTGGAAGTGGTCAAAGGCTTGAATCATGACCGATACAATGAATTCATCCAATATGTCTGACTTGTACCCTCCTGGGACGGTGACTCCATACCGTCCTCCTTTTATGCTATGATGGAGAAAGATCAAAAGGAATGGGGGAAAAGCAGCAAGACGGTAAGCGAAAGGATTCAGGCGGGATGGTTGATGTCACGGTACTTCCGCCGGGATGGACCGGCGCGGACAAAAAGCAGTATTTTTCAGCATCGGAATTCGTAAGATATGTTTAGAAGGAGACGTGTCCAAAAACGGGGTTGAGTTATGGAACAAGCATTGTATATCTTGCAGGAATACGGGTATATAGGAATTTTTCTGTTTCTGGTGTTGGGGCTGATCGGGCTTCCGTTGCCCGATGAGATTATGTTGACTTTTCTTGGTTATTTGACGACCACCGGACAATTGAATTTTTACCTCACCATTCTTTGTGCGTTTCTCGGATCGGCGGGTGGAATCACCATCAGTTATTTGCTCGGCATTTGGTTGGGATATCCTTTTTTGAAAAAATACGGACCCAAGCTTTTCATTACCCGCCGGCGGTTGCGGATCACGCAGCTTTTGTTCCGTAAATATGGAAACTGGCTGTTGTTTGGTGGGTATTTCATTCCCGGCGTCCGCCATGTCTCGGCCTATTTGGCGGGGATCACCCGGATATCTTATTGGCGTTTTGCCATGCATGCCTATGCAGGCGCTGTTTGCTGGTGCATCGTGTTTATCGGTTTGGGACATCTTCTGGGAGCAAATTGGGAATGGGGCTTTTTTCTGTTGCACAAGTATGGAACACGGATTTTGTTCATCCTGTTGCCGGTTGCTCTGATTTTTGGCGGATGGTATTTTTGGAGTCAAAATAAATCGTTAAACACAAAATAGAAAGTGGCGGACGGTACCATCATCCCCAAAAGAAAGTTGGTGGTGGCTTTTTTATGGAATCCGGCGATTGCTTGTCAAAGGTGGAGGGTTAAAGATATAGTGGAAGAGGTTAAGGAGGGATGGGGATGACGATTCAAATTTTGTCGCTCATGGATGATAAACATCTGATCCAAATTTTATCCACACAACAAGCGGCATATCAGGTGGAAGCAGAGCGAATCCGGTCCTACAATATTCCCACACTGAAAGAAACCATTCAATCCATGCGAAAATCGAAAGAAACGTTTATAGGTATATATAAAAAAGATCAATTGGCCGGTTTTTTATCGTACATAAAAGAGAAAGACCGGATGACGATCTGCCGTCTGGCGGTTCATCCGGACTATTTTCGGCAGGGGATTGCCTCCCGGTTGTTGACGCAGGTTTTAAACCAACCCGGGATCAAAAGTTGGGTCGTGACCACGGGAAAAGAAAATGAGCCGGCCATTCGATGTTATGAGAAGCACGGATTTCAGAAGCAGGAAGAAATCATGACAAGAGAAGGGATTCCCATCGTGCGAATGTTTAAAAAAGTTGACGGGTAGATCATTCTATGTTTAGAATAAAGAAGAAAACATCATATTGAATTTATCCACTAGGGGTGCACGGACGTGCTGAGAGGAACATGGTTCCAACCCTTTGAACTTGAACTGGGTCATGCCAGCGAAAGGAAGTGGGGAAGGTTCGTTATGAAGTTGACTTGACGATGCATAAAAACCGGTATCCCCATGGATGCCGGTTTTTTTGATGGGGGATTTGTTCATGGAATTGCATGTGATATCCAGCCCTTGTCAAACCCTCGGAGATTTGATCGAACAATGGACCCGTTTGGTTCCTTATGCCGATGCTTTTCATCTGCGCTACAAAGATAAAAGAGAAAGGGAAATACTGGAAATGGCCCGTCTGCTTCTGCAAGAAACCCCGATTCCGGCCAAATCGTTGATCATTAACCGGCATGCTGCTGTGGCGGAAGAATTGGGGGCAGGGGGGCTGCATCTGACCGAACAACAAGAGATTTCCCGGGAAATGCTGCAACGGATGCAACAGAAAATGCGGGTGGGACGTTCCGTTCACTCTGTCCGCCGCGCGGTTGAAGCCAAGCGGGAAGGAATGGATTATCTGATTGCAGGGCACATTTTTCCTTCCGCTTCCAAACCGGGATTGCCTCCCTTCGGGGTGGAATCGCTGCGGCGATTGGTACAAGCTTGTTCGCTGCCTGTCATTGCCATCGGCGGGATCGGGCCGGAAAATGTGAATCAAATCCGACAAACGGGTGCTACAGGAGTGGCTGTGATTTCAGCCGTCGCCCATCATCCTTCCCCGGAAGAAGTGGCAAAGGAAATGAAAAGAAGGTGGGTTGATGAAGCACAGTGATGTTTTAATTATTGGCGGAGGGATCATCGGCGGTTCCATTGCTTATCACTTGGCCAAATCGAAAGTAAACGTTGTTATTCTTGAACAAGACCGGGCGGGCGCTCATGCCTCAAGGGCGGCCGCGGGAATGTTGGGAGCCCAGGTGGAGATGCATCAGCCGGGCCCGTTGGCCGATGTTTGTTTAAAAAGCCGGTCCATGTTTCCGGAACTGGCGGAAGAATTGCGGGAACAAACCGGGCTGGATATTGAATTGAACCGTTCGGGATTGATCAAACCCGCCCGGTCAGAAGAGGAAGCGGCCGGTTTAAAAGAACGGATGAAATGGCAAAAAGCTGTCTGGCTGGATCGCAAAGAATGTCTGGAGAAAGAAAAAGGTCTGGGTGAAGAAGTGATCGGCGGCTTGTTTTTTCCTGAAGAATTTCAGGTCTCTGCCCCCCGGTTGACCCAGGCTTTGATCCGGGCTGCGCAACAGCAGGGGGCAGAATTAATCGAAGATTGCAAAGTGATTGATTTTTGCGTCGAAAACGGCCGCATTCGGAAAGTGGTCACCCCGCATGAAGAATGGGCGGCGGACACGGTGGTTCTGGCGACCGGTGCCTGGACGGGGATTGCTTCGCGGCGGCTGGGACTGAACCTGCCGGTTTATCCGGTCAAAGGGGAGTCTTTGGCCTTGAAGACCACCCGCCCGTCCCTGAATCACACGATATTCGGCAACGATGTGTACATTGTGCCAAAAGCAAACGGGGAATGGATCATTGGCGCCACCGAAAAAGTGCATCAGTGGGATCCCGGCGTGACAGCCGAAGCGGTTTACCGGCTCATCGCCGATGCCTCCCGTTACTTGCCCGCTGTCAAAGAATTGAACATCAGCCGGATGTGGGCAAGTGTCCGACCCGGTACGCCGGACAGGCTTCCCGTGATCGGCAGGCTGGAAACCGTCGATCATTGCATTGTGGCCACCGGTCATTTTCGAAATGGCATTTTGCTCAGCCCTTGGACCGGTCAAGTCGTGACCCGTCTCATTTTGGGAGAGACAGAAGAAGAATGTCTCCCGTTCAGTCCCCGGAGGTTTACCGGATGAAAAGGAGGGTGTGCCGTGCAAATTCAGTTGAACGGGGAAAAGCAAACGGTCCCCCCTCATCTGAAAACAGTGGATGATCTCATCAAACACTTCAAATTAAACAGCAAAATTCTTGTGGTGGAACACAACCGCCATGTGCTGACCCGGGAAATGCATGCCACGACCCGGTTGTCGGATGGTGATTGCATTGAAATTGTTCATTTTGTCGGAGGGGGATAAGCCGGATGTTGAAAATCGGAAAACATACTTTTCAATCGCGTTTGTTTCTTGGCACAGGGAAATTTCCCGGTTTGGATGTACAAAAAAAAGCGGTGGATGTATCCGGAACCGAGGTGTTGACTTTTGCGGTCCGCAGAATGAATCTGTATGATCCGGAGCAACCCAACTTCTTGGAAATGCTTGATTTGAAGAAATACAAACTGTTGCCAAATACAGCGGGGGCCACGACCGCGGAAGAAGCCGTACGGATCGCCCGTTTGGCCCGGGCCTCCAACTTGTGCGACATGATTAAAGTGGAAGTGATCGGCGATTCCAAAACCTTGTTGCCCGATCCCGTTGAAACGTTAAAAGCCACCCGGATGTTGGTGGAAGAAGGATTTACCGTTCTGTCTTACACTTCGGATGATCCGGTTTTGGCCCGCAAATTATGGGAAGCCGGGGCTCATGCGATCATGCCCGGAGGGGCGCCGATTGGTTCGGGGCAAGGGTTGTTGAACCCCCTCTATCTGAAGTGGATCATTGAGGATTCGCCGGTGCCGGTAATTATTGATGCAGGAATCGGTTCGCCGAAAGATGTTGCGGAAGCCATGGAATTGGGAGCGGACGGGGTATTGCTCAACACGGCCGTATCTCAGGCGAAAGATCCGGTCAAGATGGCAGAAGCCATGAAATATGCCGTCATGGCGGGAAGAATGGGATATGAGGCCGGAAGGATCCCGAAACGGGAATATGCCAGTGCCAGCAGTTCCGCCGGGGGATTGCCGGCCAATTGAAAATCGCTTAACGAAAAAATCCCCTTGCCGGATGGATCCGGCCGGGGGATTTTTTTAACTATGTACCTGACGAATGGCAGGTGAAGAAAATTTCACTTTGCTTTTTACATTCCGGTAGCGGGAGATGTTCAGCAAAATGCCCAGCGACACCAACTTAAACACGAGTGCCGTTCCCCCGTAACTGATGAGAGGTAGCGGAACCCCGGTCACCGGAAGCAATGCCGTGACCACACCCAGATTGAAAATCGTTTCGATAGCAATCAAAGTGACGATTCCTGTGGCCATCAAGGTTCCGAACTGGTCCGGCGCCTGGATGGCAATCAAAATGCCGCGTACAATGAGCAAGGCAAACAAAGCGATGATGATGAATCCCCCGATAAACCCGAGTTCTTCGGCAATAATCGAGAAGATGAAATCGGTATGGGATTCCGGAAGGTAAGCCAGCTTTTGAATGCTTCTTCCAAGTCCCACCCCCGTCAATCCGCCGGGGCCGATAGCCATGAGGGATTGCATGATTTGATACCCGTCTCCGGTCGGATCACTTAACGGATTGAGCATCGATTGGATCCGGTCGACGCGGTAGTCTCCCAACAGCATGACGCCGATGAGCACGGGAAGGCCGGATAATGTCAATAAAAAAAGATGCTTCAGCCGGGCACCGGCGCAAAAAATGATGGTGAAACATATTCCCATGATAATCACCGTTGCGCTAAAATGAGGCTGTAACATTAAGAGTCCCAAGATCAGAAACAGGACGATCAGGGGAGGAAGCAGACCGCGCCGGAATTCATGCAAGACCGGTTGCTTTTTGACCATGATGGAAGACATGTAAATGATCATCCCCAGCTTGACAAATTCCGAGGGCTGAAAGGAGATGGCCCCGTAACCCAGCCAACGTTGCGCTCCGTTTCTGGCCAGACCGATCATCGGGACGAGGATTAAAAGAATGAGCGAAAGGAGCAAGATCGGGCCGACCCATTTGCGGTAGGTGTGATAGGGGATATTGGAAACCGTAAAAAATAAAATCAAGCCGATCAGGGCGAAGATGGATTGTTTTTTGAAAAAGTAATAGGAATCATGGATGCCCGGATCGATATATCCATTGAAATAACTGGCGCTAAAAACCATGACAAGTCCAATTCCCAACAGCAAAAAGGTGAGAAAAATCAACCAAAAGTCTGGTTTGCCACGCTTCATAGTGAAAATCTCCTTCTGCAAAAGGTTTTGATGTTTCATGCATTATGATAGGATGAAATCCGAGCAGAGAAAAGGAGAATGGAAATCGTGATGAACAAGAAGCATCAAATCCAACAAATTGATTTTGCCACCGTGTTGATCCTCATCCTGCTTGCGGCTATTAGCATAATTGCCATATCGAGTGCGACTTACACCGGAAACCAGGATTTTTACGAAAAACAGATCATGTGGTACATAGTCGGGTTTCTCTGTATGTTCGGTGTTCTCCTGTTTGACTATAAAATTTTGTTACAAGGGAAACTCTTGTACATTTTATACGGGATCGGCATTTTCTTAAATCTGATCGTCATGATCCCGGGCATCGGCCAGGAAGTAAACGGTGCGCAATTGTGGATCCGGATTGGCGGGTTTTCCCTGCAGCCGTCGGAGATGATGAAAATCTTTGTTATCTTGATATTAGCAAAAATGATGTCCCGGAAAAAAGGGGAGATGTGGGAGGATTTTCATACGCTCGGAAAGGGTTTGCTGGCTGCAGGCGTTCCGTTTGTGATCATTTTGATCCAGCCCGATTTGGGTACGGCATTGATCTTGTTGGCCATCACCGCAAGCATTTTACTGGTGGGCGGCTTGCACTGGAAATGGTTGGTTGGCGGTCTGACGGCGATTGCAATCGTCGTCGGTTCGGTCATTTTTCTTTATCTGACGGATTCTCCTTTGCTCCACCTCTTGTTGGCGGATCATCAGATTGAACGGATCCAGATCTTTTTGGATCCGGCATCCGATCCGACGGGAGCCGGTTACCAGGCAACCCAGGCCAAAATCGCCATCGGTTCGGGAATGCTTTGGGGAAAAGGTTATCAACAGGGAACGCAAGCACAGGGCAACTGGATTCCGGAACCCCACAATGATTTCATCTTTGCGGTGATTGCCGAAGAGTTCGGCTTTTTGGGCGCCGGGTTCCTGCTCGCTTGTTACTTGATGTTGCTGTACCGCTTGATTCGCATTGCACTCAAGTCGGCCAACTTGTTCGGTACCTGCATCGTTTGCGGAATCGTTGGTATGTTTGCTTTCCAAATATACCAGAATATTGGAATGGCGATCGGTTTAATGCCGATTACCGGAATCCCGCTTCCGTTCATCAGTTACGGAGGCACTTCCATTGTCACGCAACTGGTGGCGATCGGTTTGGCATTGAATGTAGGAATGCGATCCAAGGCGGAACAATTGCAATTTACCATTCATTAGAGGAGGCGAATGCATGAAAATCACTTCTTTGTCCCTGGATATCCGGGAAAAGGATTTTGAACAGTATGAGGAGACGTTGATCCAAAGAGGCTGGAAAAAGGTGAAAGGCCAGCACATTTATCAAAAAAATTTCGGTGAGACCGAAGTGGAAATCCGGGAGCATATTGCCGCATTCAGTGCCGAAATCACATTGAAATTGTCGGCGCGAAACGAGCAGGGAATCAAACTGGACCGGATCATCCAATTGCTGCAAGAGTTGGACAAAGCCGATCATACCCCGGATCAAGAGTAAAAAAAGCCGCCTGTTTGAAGGCGGTTTTTATTGTACTTTTTTTGCCTTTTGTCCCATAAAATCATAAGGGGTTCAGGAGGAGGCAGATTTTTTCCCCGGCTTGGGCAAAAACACTTTTAAAAGCGGCGGAGTCACAACAGTGGTGATCAAAATCACCGCAACAATGACCGGAAACAGGGAGGCTGAAAACAGTTTGTTGTTTAATCCGATGCTTGCAATGATCAACCCGACTTCTCCCCGGGCCACCATGCCGGCGCCGACGGCGAAAGAATCGGTTGTCGGAAAACCGCCCAATTTCGCCCCGATGGCACCGCCGACCAATTTGGTTAATACCGCAACGACGGAGAACACAAGGATCTGAATCAAAATGGATGCATTGACGGACTCAATCGTCGTCATCAAACCGATACTGACGAAAAAGACCGGCACAAAAAAGGAAAAAGAAACCGTTTCCAGTTTCGGGAACAGTTCGTCCTGAAATTTGCTGGTGCTGAGAATGAGACCGGCAAAGTATGCACCGACAATCCCGGCCAGTCCGAACATTTCGGCAAGAAATGCATAAACGAGCGCCACGATGATGCCGATGGTCAGGATGACTTCCGTCGTCATCATCCGGTTGGCCCATTGAAAGATTTTCGGAAGCGGCTTGCGGCTCAACCAGATGAATACGAAGAAGACAATGATTTTCACAATCAAAACCGGAAGCGATGAATTATCGTTCCCATTTTTTCCCACAAAACCAACGACAATGGATAAAGTGATGATTCCGAGAATGTCATCCAGGACGGCCGCACCCAAAATGGTGTTGCCCGCTTTCGAATTTAAACAGCCCAATTCGCGCAACGTCTGAACCGAAATGCTGACACTGGTCGCCACCAAAGCGGTTCCGATGAAGATGGATGTGGCAAAACGGTAGTCAAACCAGAGACCGCCGGCCAGTCCGCCGAGAAACGGCAAAATCACCCCGATCACCGCCACCAAGGTGGAGGCAAAAGCGGCTTTTTGGAATTCTTTTAAATTGGTTTCCAACCCGGCCAAAAACATCAGCAAAATGACACCGATTTCGGCCGCTTCTTCAATAAACGCATTCATATGGATCCAGTCGAGCACCATCGGGCCCAAAAGGATGCCGGCCAAAAGTTCCCCCAGCACGGAGGGCTGACCCCATTTTTTGCTCAGATGCCCCAAGATTTTGACAGCGAGCAGGATGATTCCCAGCTCATACAAGAATCGGAATTGTTCCAGTTTGCTGAAGTCGAAGAATTGGTCTGGTAACATGGTAACCCTCCCTGTTGTTAGGATGGATCTTTTTGGTTATAAAAATACATCCGTGTCCGTATTTTATCGTTTAGTTTTCATTTTGGTTTTTGTTAGAATAAGAATGGGTATAGATATTATGTGTATACAGGCTTGAGTTGAGGAGTGAAGGGTCATTGTTTGGAGTATTTCTGTTGCTGTCATTAGCCGGTTTGGTCTTGACCTTATGGGCACAGGCCAAAGTGAGGGGAAATTATTCTAAGTGGTCAAGGGTGCCTGCACGATCCGGATTGACCGGTGCAGAAGTGGCGCGGCGCATTTTGGATCAAAACGGATTGTACAATGTGGCGGTGGAACCGGTGCGCGGGATGTTGACGGATCATTATGATCCGGTGTCCAGAGTGGTCCGGTTGTCGGAAGGGGTTTACAGCTCCGGTTCCATTGCTGCCATTTCGGTGGCCGCGCATGAGTGCGGGCATGCCATTCAACATAAAGAAGCTTATGGCGCGTTGGTCCTGCGCCATCGGATGGTTCCTGTCTTAAACATCACTTCGGGATTGGCTCCTTTCTTGTTGATGGCCGGCATTTTCTTTAAAATGACGGGAATGCTTTTGCTCGGATTGATTTTCTTTTCCGTGGCTGTCTTGTTTCACTTGGTGACATTGCCGGTTGAATTCAACGCCAGTTCGCGGGCCAAGGCGATCATGGTCAGGGAAGGATTTATTAACGGAGCTTCGGAAGAAAGAGGCGTCCGCAAAGTCCTGGGAGCGGCGGCGCTGACCTATGTGGCCGGTGCGGTTGTCGCCTTGGTGGAACTGTTGCAATATGTTGCTTTATTTTTCATGCAACAGGACGATTGAAGGAAAAACCCTCTTCGGAGGGTTTTTTTTGTGAACGGTTGATCATCCTTTCCTGTTTTTTCCTCTTTTGCCGTCTTTATGACAGAAACCGGGTACATAGTTTGATGGCCGGATAACAATAATAATGGCAAATCAAAAGCAAAAGGGGGGAAAACAAATGAACCGAATGGTCTTGTGGATGCGTGGCTTATTGAGCTTATGCCTGGTTTTTGTATTGAGTGCATGTGCCACTTCCCAAGAGCAAGGGGTGGACCGGGACACGCTGAGGGATGATGTGACGAGAATTGCCAATCGAAACAATATGAACGAACGTGCACAAAATTTTACCCGGACCAATGATACGGATGACAACAACTTGACGCGCGGTGTCCGGGTTTCGGATGAAGTGGCCGGCGAAGTGGCCGGTTTGCCGGAAGTAAACAGCGCCGCAGCCATTGTGATGGGCAACACGGCTTATGTGGCGGTGGTTTTAGAAGAAAAACGCGGAGACGGAAAGGTGACCGACAGATTAAAAGAAAAGATCACCAAACACGCCAGAGCCGTGGATCCGACGTTGCGGGATGTATATGTCTCCGCCAACCCGGATTTCGTCAAACAAATGAATAATTATGCCAATGACCTGCGGAACGGACGTCCGGTCAGCGGATTCATCAAAAATTTGAATGATATCATCCAAAGAACATTCCCGGAAGCCAAATAAGCCTTTTTTTACGGAGACAGACCTCTTTTGAGGTCTGTCTTTTTTATATATAATTAGGGCAAAGAAGGAAATTGAAGCAGGGAGTGTCGGTGTGTGAAAAGATTAACGCCCATGGAGATTTTCAACAAAGATTTCAAGCAATCGTTGCGGGGTTATGATATTGAAGAAGTGAATAAATTTTTGGATCAGGTGATTGCAAGTTACGAAGATGTGTTGCAGGAAAATGAATATTTGAAGGAAGAAATCAAGAAGTTGAAAAGCGGGGGGAAAAAGGTGTCCCAGACAACGGGGCGCAATGCCGCCGTTAAAAACGATGACGTGATCAACGATATTCTCGCCCGGTTGGATCGTTTGGAGAAAATCGTCCTTCGTTAATACATAAAAACATGTGTGTAAAATGGCTGGCATCCGTATCAGATCAACATCAATCGGTTTCCTTCATTTTCGCCATGGAAGTATATTTTTATTAAAATTAATAATCAAACCCTCTTCCAAGGAGGTTTTTTGAATATTTTGCTGAATTAAAAAATAGTTTGAAGAAAAAAGGGGGGCATCGATTGAGAAAAATATTGACGATGGGGATGGCAGCCATTTTCCTTTTGGCTGTGATGTTGAGCGGTTGCAGTACAAAAGCGGATCAAGGCGACAAAATGCTCAATTTGAACATCACCGGTGAACCGACTTCCCTGGATCCGGCGCAAGCTTTTGATGAAGATTCCCTGGATATCACCCATAACCTGTTTGTCGGACTGATGCGCCTGGACGAAAATCATCAACCGCAGCCCGCCATTGCGGAGAAAGTGGAGACCAGTGAAGACGGACGGGTTTATACCTTTACGCTGAGAAAAACCAAATGGTCCGACGGAAGTCCGTTGACCGCCCATGACTTTGAATTTGCCTGGAAACGGGTGTTGAACCCGGAAACGGCTTCCAAAGCAGCTTTTCTGCTTTATTTTATTAAAGGAGCTGAAGCGTACAATCAAGGAAAAGCCGGTGTGGAAGAAGTCGGGGTTCAAGCGTTGGACGATAACACATTGCGGGTGGAGTTGGAAAAGCCGACGCCTTCCTTCCTCGAACTCACCGCCTATCCGGTTTATTCCCCGGTGAGCAAGCAGGCTTTTGAAAAAAATCCCGACATGTTCCAAAATGCCCAAAACTATGCGAGCAACGGCGCGTTCCGGTTGGCTGAATGGAAGCACAACAATTATGTGAAAATAACCAAAAACGAAAATTTTTACAAAGCAAATGAGGTCAAACTGGATGGAATTCATTTTTCGGTGATTACGGATAACCAGACCGTTTATCAGATGTTTCAAACCAAAAAATTGCATGTGGCGTCAAAGAGTTCCATCCCCGGGGAGCTGTTAACCCGTCTGATCGGGGAAGGGAAAGTGAAAACCATGGAAGGAAGCGGGCTTTCCTTTTTCCGGTTTAACGTGAAAGAGAAACCGTTTACCAACAAGAAGATCCGTCAAGCGTTTGCCCTGGCGGTCGACCGCAAACTGATCACGGAACAGATCGTGGGAAGCGGGGAAGAACCGGCTTACGCTTATGTCGCTCCTTCCGTGCCGGACAATTTCCGTAAGGAAGGGGGAAATCTGATTGCAGACGGCCAGTATGAAAAGGCACGGCAACTCTTGGCCGAAGGGATGAAAGAAGAAGGATGGGATCGGTTACCGCCGGTGACGCTCATGTACAGCAATGCCACAGATAAAAACAAAAAAGTGGTGGAAGCCGTTCAGGAAATGTATCGCAAACATCTGGGCGTGGAAATTCAATTGCAAGCCAAGGAGAAAAAAGTCTATTATGCCGATCAGGAAAACACCCGGTTTGTAATGAGCACCTCCAGTTTCCTGGCGGATTACAACGATGCTTATAATTACCTGGAAAGTTTCCAAACCGGGCATCCGATGAACCGAACCAATTGGAGCAATGAAAAATATGATGCGCTGCTCAAGCAGGCATCCGAAACGGCAGATCCTGAAACAAGAAAGAAACTGCTGCATGAAGCGGAGGCGATTTTGTTTGACGATATGCCGGTGTTCCCGCTTTACTATTACAACACGGCCTATATGGAACAGCCGGGAGTCAAAGGCATCATCCGCCATCCGGTCGGTCCGAAAGATTATACGTATGCCGAAGTGAATTAAGCCCTCTTTGGTCCGGAAGTTTCAAGTGGATTTTTTTTACAAAGTAATTTTGCTTGAAACACACATACTAAAGACAGATCCGGACCATTTGGAGGGTAATGATGGAAAATCGAGACAATCAATTTCAAAAGCAAGAAGAACGTCAGGAAGAACGTATGGAAAATCGCTCCTATCAGGAAAATAATCACAATCCTCAGCTGGATGAAGAGGTGGCACAAGAGGTTGCTCCCAATCCGGCTCTGATGCAGGACAGAAGGGAGAACCATAAAAGAAAGGAAGAGGCGGGAGGCTTCGGCATTGGTTTAACCGCCTTGATTCTGTCCGTTCTTTCATTTTTTGTCTGGCCGTTTGTTTTATCCATTGCCGGGATTATTGTAGGGATTTTTGCCGTTCGGAAAAAAAGTGCTTTGGGATGGTGGGCGATTGCTGTTGGGATCGTTGCCCTGATCGTCGCACTCTTTTTATTTCCGTTCCGACTACTTTTTTAATCACGTCCGGATCAGGTGAACAAGCCTTTCTTTTTCAGAAAGGCTTGTTCTTATGATAAAAATATGTTATAATTTAAAACGAAATTTGCGGATGTAGTTCAATGGTAGAACACTAGCTTCCCAAGCTAGGAACGCGGGTTCGATTCCCGTCATCCGCTCCAGTTTATTTTGTGAACGGACTGGAAGCGCTTTTAGGAAATGCACAATAAAGAGGGAATCATCCTGGAACCCCCTCCGAAATAAAAGCAAAGGCATTACTGTTTCAGTAGTGCCTTTTTTATTTGTTTTAAAAAAAGTAGCCAAGGGTGCATCCGATCGAATAAAATAATGAAAATGGTGTAAAAAGGAGGAGCTTCGATGCAGGAAAGGCAATATATCCGTGAGCAATTTACGCGTGAAGAAGATGAAGTGCTCAAGTCGATCGGCACCGGGCTTGAAAAACACGGATTCCCGCAAATTTCCGTGCCGCCGGAAGTCGGAAAAATGTTACATATGCTCGTGAAGATTTCCAATGCATCCAATGTTTTGGAAATCGGTGCTTTGGGGGGCTACAGCACAATTTGGATGGCCAGGGCGTTGCCGGAACACGGGAAGGTTATTTCGTTGGAATTAAAGGAGGAGCATGCGCAATTTGCCCGTAAGAATATTGCCAAAGCGGGGCTTGGTGATCGGGTCGAATTGATCGTCGGCGATGCCATGGAAAGTTTAAATCAATTGGAGAAAGAACAAAAACGGTTTGATTTCTTTTTTATTGATGCGGACAAGCTGAATTACCCAAACTATCTGGAGAAAGCCATCCGGCTGTCAAATCCCGGGGCCGTGATCACTGCGGACAATTTATTTCTTCGCGGCCGGGTGTTTGATGAGAACAATCAGGCACCTTCGCCGGTGACCATGCGCCGGTTCCATCAGCAGATGGCCACGGATGACCGCTTGGAGTCCCTGATTCTTCCGCTGGGTGACGGTTTGGCCGTTTGCCGGGTAAAGGAACCCCGTTAAAAAAAGGAACCCGAATTTTCCGGATTCCTCGGTTTCTGTCTGATTTTAATTTTTCTGTGTCGAGCCGGACTTCACAAGAAAACGAGCCATCCATTCATCGGATTTTCGGGCGATTTTCGGATAACGTTTCCGAAGTTTGAGAAGGATTCGTTCTGCCCAAGGAGTGGTTTTGGAAAGCAGGATCAATCCGATAAATGTAAATAAAAATCCTTGGAGAAATGGTGTGAAAAAACCAATGATTCCCAATATTAAAAAGGTCCATCCGAGAATGTTTGTCCAAAGTGTTTTCATGTCGATGTTCAAACCCCTTCAGCCCGTTTATCTTATATTTTTAGTATATCCCAGACTGCCTTGAATCAAAATGAAGTTTTTTTGGCAAATGTTGCACATAAATATGACCGTGACAAAGGGGGCAAAGCGATGAGTTGTTTGGAAGAAATTTTGTCATATAATGAGAAGTTTGTAAAAGATAAACAATATGAACAATTCGCCACGGACAAATATCCCGATAAACGGTTATTGATCGTCACTTGCATGGATACCCGGTTGACGGAGTTGTTGCCCAAAGCCCTGAACTTGAAAAACGGGGATGCCAAAATTCTCAAGACGGCCGGCGCCTTCATATCCGAGCCGTATGGAAGCCTGATGCGCAGCCTTTTGGTGGGCGTAACGCTTTTAAAAGTGGAAGAAGTGATGGTGATCGGCCATCACGATTGCGGGCTGGTCGGTTTAACGGGCGAGCGGGTGCTTGAAAAATTAAAAGAGAGAGGAATCACCGAAGAGAAAGCGGATGAAATAGAAAAACAAGGAGTGGATGCCGAAAAATGGTTGTCCGGCATTCAAAGTGTGGAAGAAGGCGTGATGGAGAGCGTCCGTTTGATCCAAAACCATCCCTTTTTCCCCCGGGATGTTCTGGTCCATGGCTTAACCATCGATCCCGAAACGGGAAAGTTGGAAGTGGTTTATGACGGAAGGAAAAAATAATCTTCTTCTTTTTCGCAAAAACTGATAAAATAAGTGGTAATTAAAAGGAGGCACTGCTTATGGCACTGGCTACATTTGGAGCTGGATGTTTCTGGGGGGTTGAAGAAGTGTTCCGCCAAATTCCCGGTGTGAAAAACACCACCGTGGGCTATATGGGCGGAACCACGGAAAACCCGACGTATGAAGAGGTTTGCACGGATCAGACCGGCCATGCCGAAGTGGTTCAGGTCGAGTATGATCCGGAACAAGTCACTTATGAAGAATTGCTGGATGTATTCTGGAACAATCACAATCCGACGACACTGAACCGTCAGGGCCCTGATGTGGGAACCCAGTACCGTTCGGTGATTTTTTACCATACAGAGGAACAAAAACAGGCTGCGGAAGCGTCGAAAAAGCAATTGGATCAATCCGGCAAATGGAAAGATCCGATTGTGACACAGATTGAACCGGCCAGCACTTTTTGGCGTGCGGAAGAATATCATCAACGTTACTTGCAAAAACGCGGCTTATATGCCTGCCATTTATAATCAGAGAAAAAGGCGCTGACATCGGGCGCCTTTTTCTGTAAGGAAGTGAATCGTGTGAAAGAAATGGTGGTCAAAGGCAAAGTCGTGGATGATATGACCCGTTGTATCCATTACCATTCGGAGTTGGATATCATAGCGGTTAAGTTTGCCTGTTGCGGGCAATACTATCCATGCTATTTTTGTCATCAGGAAGCGGAGAATCATCCGGCCGTCCGTTGGTCGGCCCGCCATCTGCATGAAAAAGCGGTCTTCTGCGGTGTGTGCCGGCATGAAATGACCCTGAAGGAGTATCTGCAGGGGACGGGAGCCTGTCCCTCTTGCCGCGCCAAGTTTAATCCGGGTTGCCGGAAACACTGGCATTATTATTTCGACCCGTCTTTGCTGTCTTGTATCCGATGAGAAATTTGAAACGGATCTTCCGGCACCTGAATGGATGGCAGGTGTTTTGTTTTGTGTTAGAATGATGGAGTTATGAAAACAGGCATTCTTGTACAGCAGAAAGGAGGGGGGATCGGTGGTTTATTTGGATAACAGTGCAACGACACAAACCGATCCGGCTGTGATCCAGGTCATGGGGGATGTCATGCGCGAAGTGTTCGGAAATCCCTCTTCATTGCACGGCATCGGAGTGAAAGCCGAGCGGTTGCTGCAGCAGGCGCGCAAAGTGATTGCCGATGCACTCGGAGGATCGCCGCAGGAAATCATTTTCACCTCGGGAGGCACCGAAGCCAATAACATGGTGATTCGCGGGGTTGCCGAATCTTACTGCAACCGGGGAAACCACATTATCACGAGCCAGGTTGAACATCCGTCCGTGTATGATGTTTTTCAGTACCTGAAACAAAAAGGATGGAAAGTCACTTTTCTGCCCGTGAATGAAAAGGGGCAAGTGAGGACCGAAGACGTCAAAGCCGCTTTGACCGATGAAACGGTTCTGGTTTCCATCATGCATGTCAATAATGAGACGGGAAGCATTCAACCGATCGGGGAAATCGGGCAATTATTAAAATCTTATCCCAAAGTGTTGTTTCATGTGGATGCGGTCCAATCTTTCGGAAAGATCCCGCTGAAACCGGCCGATGCCCATATCGACTTTTTAACCATGTCCGGCCACAAGATTCACGGGCCGAAAGGCATTGGTTGTTTATATAAACGGAAAAACCTGACCCTTCCGCCGCTTTTGATCGGAGGGGGACAAGAGCAGGGACTTCGCTCGGGAACGGAAAATGTCCCGGCTGTTGCCGGCCTGGCCAAAGCGGTGGTGATGGCTGGCCAATCGGAGAAAGATTTTATTCAAAAATGCCAACGATGGAAAGAAATGCTCTTGGAGCGCGTGAAAGAGTTAAACGGTGTGAAAGTGAACGGAGATACGTCTTCCCGCGGTGGAGCCCCGTATATTTTGAACTTGTCTTTCCCCGGATTGAAGTCCGAGGTGGTGGTCCATGCCTTGGAAAAAGAAAAGGTTTATGTTTCCAGCAAATCGGCCTGCTCCTCGAAAAAAGAAGAGCCTTCCAGAGTGTTGAAAGCGATGGGGCTGACCGATCAGGAAGCGATCGGCTCCATCCGGATCAGCATGGGGAGAATGAACACGGACGAAGACATCCGCCGATGCGGCGATGCACTGGTGCGTGTCATTCCGGAATTACAACAAGTCATGAAGGTGCATAAAGGATGAAAAAGAACTGTATATTGTTGCGATATGGAGAGCTTGCACTAAAAGGCAAGAATAAAAAAGAATTTGAGAATCAGTTGGTGAACAACATCCGCCAAAAAGTGAAACGGTTTCCGGGCACGGTGGTGACCAAAAGTCCGGGCCGGATTTATATTGATCTGAATGAAGAATACTTCGAGCCGGTCATTCAGGCCTGTTCGGAAATTTTCGGTCTGGTGGGAATCTGTCCCGCCATCCGCGTGGAAAAGGATTGGGAAAAAATCAAAGAGGCGGCATTGGCGCTGTTGAGTGAACGGAAGGAACGGGTGCAAACGTTTAAAATCAATGCGAAACGGGCCGATAAGCAATTCCCCATCCCTTCTCAGGAGATGAATCACCGGTTGGGCGGATTTTTGCTGGCCAAACTGCCTCATTTGAAAGTCGACGTCCACGACCCGGACCTGACGTTGTTTGTGGAAGTGCGGAAGGAACATGCTTATGTGTACGGCGAGGATCTTCCCGGTTTGGGCGGTTTGCCGGTTGGAGTCAGCGGGAGGGTTTTGTTGATGCTCTCCGGCGGGATCGACAGCCCGGTCGCCGGCTTTCTGGCACTGAAACGGGGCGTGGAGTTGCAGGCGATTCATTTCCACAGTTATCCGTATACCAGCGAACGGGCCAAACAAAAAGTGATCGACTTGGCCAAAATTTTAACCCGCTACGGGGGACACATCCGGTTGTATGTGGTTCCGTTCACCGAGATCCAAACGGAGATCAACAAGCATTGTTATGAATCGTACAGCATCACCATTATGCGCCGCTTTATGTTCCGCATCGCGGAGCAAATTGCCAAAAAACACAAAGCGTTGGCGTTGGTGACCGGAGAAAGCCTCGGCCAGGTGGCCAGCCAGACCCTGGAAAGCATGCAAACAATTAATGCCGCAACGACGATGCCCGTATTAAGGCCGCTGGTGGGAATGGATAAACAGGAAATTATGACCATCTCCAAGCGTATAGATACTTATGAAACTTCCATTTTGCCGTATGAAGATTGTTGTACGGTCTTTCTGCCGAAAGCGCCGAAAACCAAACCTCATCTGGATGTGGCCGAACGCCAGGAACGTTTGCTGGATGTGGAACGGTTGATCCAAGAAGCTGTGGAAAACACGGAAATCATCGACTTGCGTCCGGAAGACGAAGAAGAATTTTCCTACTTTTAAGGTTGCGTTTGGCATGCGGTTTTCGTTCCGCATGCCAAACGGTCAAAATGAACATGACCGAAACGGGGGTCCGGTGTATGATTCCATTTCAAGAAGAAGTATACCGATTGACAAAAAAATTGGTGGAACACCCCAGTATTGTCGGAACTTTCGGTGAACGGGACATGGCTTATCTGATTTATGAGATATTGCAAGAGACCCCTTATTTTCAAGAACATCCCGAGTATTTGCAGATGACGCCGACCCGGCAGGATGACCTGGAAAGATATAATGTACTCGCATTGCTGAAAGGCGGCAATGAGAATGAAAGCGAAACCGTGATATTGATGGGGCACATGGATACGGTGGGCGTGGAAGATTACGGGAAATGGATGAATCTCGCTTTTTCGCCGGAACCATTGTTGGAAGAGTGGAAAAAGAGCAAACTGCCGGAAGAAGTGAAAAAAGATCTTGACACCGGGGATTACATCGGCGGGCGCGGAGTGCTGGACATGAAAAGCGGGATTGCCATCCATTTGGCGATTGTCCGGTACTTTGCCCGGAACCGGCATTTATTGAAAGGGAATTTGCTGTTTGTTGCCGCTTGTGATGAAGAGCGGAATTCGCGCGGGATCCTGTCGGCCCTGACCGATATCTTGCAATGGGGAAGGGAAGAAAAGCTCACCTATATTGCGGCAATCAATTCGGATTACACGTCGCCCCGGTTTCCGGGGGATTGCGACCGCTATATTTATCTGGGGACGGTCGGTAAATTGTTGCCGGCTTTTTATATCGTGGGCAAGGAAACCCATGTGGGGCAGGCATTTGAAGGCTTTGATCCCAACCTGATTGCGTCGGAGTTGACGGCGCGAATCGATTACCAAACCAATTTGTGTGATGAAATGTTTGGCGAAATCACGTTGCCCCCGGTTTCATTGAAACAAACGGATCTGAAAAAACAATATGATGTGCAAACACCCAAAACTGCACTGGTTTACTATAATTTTTTCGTTCACAGTTGGTCACCGCGGGATGTGCTGGAAAAGTTGAAACAGGTGGCCATCGATGCCTTTGAATCGGCCGTCATGAAGTTTCGGGACCAGTCGCGCCGGTATCATGAATCGAGACGCCGTCCGTACCGGGATATCGACTGGAAGCCGCGGGTTTATACATATGAGGAGTTTTACCGGAAATGCCGTGAAAAACACGGGCAGGAATTCGAACGGGAAATCTTGCGATTGACCGGGAACATACTGAATCAGGAAAACATGGATGTTCGCGAGCACTCGCTGCGGATGGTGGAGGAGTTGTGGAAATGGGGCGGCGACGATGACCCGGCGGTAATTCTTTTTTATGCGGCCCCTTATATTCCCCGTGTGGTTTTAAATGAAAAAGATCCGCGTGATCTCCGCCTGATCCGGGCCGTAAAAAAATCGGTCGCGGAGATTGAGCCTTTGCAGGAGAAAAAGATCAAAGTGCGCAAATTTTTCCCGTATATTTCGGATATGAGCTTTGTGGCCATGAGCGATGATGAACGGGAAATTCAAACGTTCGAAAAAAACATGCCGGTGTGGGGGGCCAAATACCATATGGACATGGAAGCCATCCGGCAGCTGGATGTCCCGGTGGTCAACATCGGCCCATACGGAAAAGACGCCCATAAAAAATGGGAACGGTTGGAAATTTCCTATTCGATGCAATGGGTTCCCAACTTGACCGTGCGTGTGATCCGGCATCTTTTCAATTCTGTGGATGCTTTTTGACAATGTCTCACCGGATGCAAATTTGTGTTATCGTATAAAGGAGCAGATACAGAAAAGGAGAGTCGACATGGATACGAGTTGGATGGAGCCTGCCTTTTGGCTTGCTTTTTTTAATATTATCATCATCGATTTGATCTTGAGCGGGGATAACGCGGTAGTGATCGGGATGGCCGCACGCAAACTGCCACCGGCGCAAAGGAAAAAAGCGATCGTGTTCGGTGCGGGCGTTGCTGTGTTGTTACGGTCCACCCTGACGGTCGTGGCCGCTTATTTGTTGAACATTCCCCTGTTGAAGACCGTGGGCGGAATCTTGTTGATCGGCATTGCGGTGAAATTATTGGTGGAGGAAGATGACGGAGTGGATGTCCATGCCGGGGATACGTTGAAAAGTGCCATTAAAACCATCATCATCGCTGATGTGGTGATGAGTCTGGATAATGTATTGGCGGTTGCCGGCGCTTCCCACGGGAGTGTTTTTCTCGTATTGATAGGACTGGCTCTGAGCATTCCGTTTATCATGTGGGGCAGCAACATCATTGCCGGATTGCTGAACCGGTTTCCCTGGCTGCTCTATGTCGGGGCCGCCGTACTCGGGTACACGGGCGGACAATTGATTGTGGAAGACCCGTTCGTTCATCAATTGCTGACCGGGCTGGATGTCTTGAATCTGATCATCCCGGTGGCGCTGGCTGTGATTGTTGTCATCAGCGGCTATGCGTGGAAACATAAAACGAAAACGGTGTAAATCAAATCAAAAAGCCGGCTTGTCCGTTTGCGGATGAGCCGGCTTTTTCCGGTTAAAAGGAGACAATCTTTTTTGTTGGCTGGGGAAGCAGGATTCGAACCTGCGCATCACGGAGTCAAAGTCCGTTGCCTTACCACTTGGCTATTCCCCATTGCTTTCTTTCTTAGAATGGATCCATTCGCCACGTTTTATACATCGCACGCGGCATAAAGGAGAAAAAAGTCAAACCAACCCAAATCAAAAAAATGGCAAAATTCAGGAGGATCTTTCCTTTTAAAGGGGAAATTGTAAAAATATGTCGTTTGCATGGGAAAGGGGTATTCAGCATGGACATAGCTTCTTACATCAATCAATTGTTGCATCAGGCCGTGCAACTCAGGGCAAGTGATGTCCATATTGAACCGCAACCGGATGCATTGCGCATCCGTATGCGGGTGGACGGACAATTGACGGAGACCGGAAAGGCGGATCTCTTCCATGCAACAGCGATTGTCTCAAGAATCAAAGTGATGAGCCGGATGGATATCGGGGAAAAACGTCTTCCGCAGGACGGGGTTTTTGTTTTTCAGCGGGACAAACAACCGCTTGAGATCCGGGTGTCCACCCTGCCGACAATTCACGGGGAGAAAGTGGTGATGCGGATTCTTCGTCTCCGCGAGAATCCTTTCACCATGGAAGAGTTGGGGATGGAGAGCAAACAACAACAAAAGGTGAGGCGCCTGTTAAGCAAAAGCAGCGGCCTCATGGTTGTCACCGGCCCCACCGGCTCTGGCAAAACCACGACACTTTACACCTTGTTGCAGACATTGAATCAAAGCCGGACCAATATTGTTTCTTTGGAAGATCCGGTTGAATTGCAACTGGACGGGATCAATCAGGTGCAAATCCATCCGAAATCCGGCCTCACTTATGCCTGCGCATTGCGGGCGGTGATGAGGCAGGATCCGGATGTGATCATGATCGGGGAAATCCGGGATGAGGAAGTGGCAAAGATTGCCGTGAGTGCCGCGTTGACCGGTCATCTGGTTCTGACGACGTTACACACGCCCGATGCGGCGGGAGCCGTGATCCGTTTGCTGGATTTGAAAGTGGAACCGTACCGCTTGGCCGCATCGCTCATCGGGGTGATTGCGCAAAGGCTGGTGCGGCAAATTTGCACCGGCTGTGGCGGTGAGGGGTGCCATTATTGCCGGCACACCGGGTACCGGGGAAGAACCGGGGTTTTTGAAGTGCTGGAGATAAGTGATGACCTGGCCGGGCAGATTGCCCGTCATAATACAGGGGTGAAAATTCGCAAGGCGATGAAAGATTCGGGGATGATGACGCTGGAAGACAGGATGAAAGAGCATGTCAATAAAGGCGAAACGATGATGGAAGAACGGGTGAGGAAGGTCGATGGGGATGTTGTGGATAAACAAACGGTGGAATGCGGAGCAGTACATGGTGTTTAGTCAGCAAATGGGCCATCTGTTGGAAAGCGGAATTCCATTATTGGCCTGTTTGGAATTGCTGGCCGCACAGCGTTTGATCGACGAACCGGTTTATCAACGGCTGAACGGGTTGCTGCAAAAAGGGCAATCGTTGTCCGCGGCTTTGAAAAAACTCAACTTTCCGCCGATTTACACCGCTTTTGTGCGGGCGGCGGAAGAACACGGGGATTACGTATCGGGGTTTAAGCGCTGTGCTTCTTACTATGCAACCAAAGCCAATTGGCAGCGGGAAGTCAAAAAAGCATGCACTTATCCGGCGATTGTGTTTCTCCTTGCCGTTTGCGCTTTTGTCTTTATGTTTGCAGTGGTGATGCCGAGGTTTTCCCATCTGTATGCATCCATGAATATTTCCATGCCGCTGGTTACACGCCGTCTGTTTCAGGTTTATGATGCGTTGCCGCAGCTTTTGGCAGGGGGATTGCTTTTCATTCTTCTGGTGGTGACCGTGGGTTTCATCCTCCGGTTGAGCCCCTTCCCGGTCCGGGTTTGGTGGGGAGCCTGCTGGATCCGTTTGCCGTTGGTCCGGCAGATTTGCCGGTACCGGCACACTCATTTTTTGACCATTCAGCTGTCTTCCCTTTTAAAAGCCGGGGTTTCGTTGGTGGATGCCCTGCAGTTGATCCAAAGACATACACCATGGCCGGTGCTTGTCCATTACCTGAACCGGGTGAACCAAGAACTGTTGACGGGGAAATCTTTTTCCGGCGCCTTGAGCCAAAAGGGCAAACATTTCTTTTTGCCTTCTTTGCCCCGGTTGGTTGCCATTGCCGAGGAATCGGGGAAATTGGTGGAAACCTTGACCAATCTGGCGGACGGGACTGAAATGATGATCCGTTACAAATTGGAACGGGTGGCCAAAAGCATAGAGCCTTTTTGTATTTTTATGATCGGCCTGATGATCGCGGTCTCGGTGGTTGCTTTGTTTTTGCCGGTGTTAAAACTGGTGCAGGCGCTCTGAATAAACGAAAGGGGGAGGAACATGAATGTCCATCGTTCGCATGGAGAAAAAGGGTTTACTCTGATCGAGATGTTGGTTGTCCTGTTTATTATCGGTTTGATTTTGGCGATCGCCATTCCCAATTTGAAAGCGGCGGGAATGAAAGCACAGGAGAAAGCGGATCTCGCCAACCGGCAAATGATTGCGGCCCAAGCGGATCAGTATTTTTTGGAGTACGGGGAATATCCGACGGTTGAAGAATTGGTGAAAAGGGGTTATTTGCGTTCCGTCCCTCCATGTCCGTCCGGAAACGGAAAATATGTGATCCACCCGGAACCGAATCTTCCTTTTGACCGGAGAGTCACCTGTCATGCGAAATGACGGAAGGCCGGGCGGCCAAGCGGGATGGACGCTGATCGAAGTGATTTTTGCGTTGTTTTTGTTTGGCTTGTTGGCCACTTTGTGTGTCCCCGCCGTCATGTCGGTGGGGGAGCGGGTGGAAAGAAAGCTGTTGATTGAGGAGCTTGCGACCCAACTGCAACTGGCGCAAATGGAAGCCGTCACAAGACAAGCGGAAGTGACGGTGCAGTGGGAAGCGAAGGAAGTGAAAGTGATTGAAGACGGGGCGTTATTAAGGAAAATGGATATCCCTCCGCCATACCGGTTGGACAGCAACTATCCGGGGCAACGGCTCACTTTCCGGGAAACGGGACAGGTGCGCGGCGGCACGGTCACTTTTTATGTCAAAGACAAGCCCGTCGGACGCATTGTGATTCAAGTGGCTTCCGGACTGCCGGTGATCGAGGTGTTCGTCAATGCCGTCTGACCGTTTTAACATTAACAGCTCAAGCGGTTTTACGCTGGCCGAACTGGTCAGTGCCGGCTTTGTTCTGGGGGTGTTTGTGTTTTTTGCTTTACCCGTGTTGAAAGAAATGCGGATGCACTATGCTTCACAAGTGTTGCAGATGGAGATATCAGAGGCCATGCAGAGCAAGATGGAAGAACTTCAACACAGCGATCCCGGGCAATGCAAGGGGCAAGAAAAAGTAAAAAGCCGCCAGCCCGTGCAAAAAGAAATCCTGTTGCGCTGGGATTGCAAAAAGGTGCAACCTTTCTTATATCAATTGGAGTTGAAGGCCGAATGGGAAGGATTCGACGGAAAAACCGAAAGCCGGCGATGGTTCACCCACCGTTTTTTCCCGTAAAAACGGAAGCCGGGTTTACCTATATTGAATTTTGCATCGTTTTGTCCGCTTTGATCGTTTTTCTGCCGGCCTTGTTTTTTGTGTCTTCCACCACAGAAAAAGAAATTAAAGAAATGATCCATCACTCCCGGTTGGAGATGGATTACCTGTCTTTTTTGGTGTGGCTGGAAAAAGACGTCCAAAAAGGGGTTCATTTCCGGGAAACGGATGGTGTGTTGTACATTGAGCAGGATCAACAAGTGATGATCCGTTACATGCTGAAAGGACGGCGCTTGATCCGAAGCGTCAAAAAGCCGGAAGACAAGGGGTTCAGGGGTACGACCATTGTTCTGAACCATGTTTATTATGCGCAATTTTTACCGGATGAGAACGGAGTGAAGTCGGATGTCGGATTGCAAAATTGGTATGCCCACCAGGAATTTCAAACGTACTTTTCAAAACGGTCACAGGAGAAAGACCCATCCCGGTGAGTCCGGCATGGCTCTGCCGGTCACCCTCATGATTGTGACGTTTTTATTCACACTGATCATGCTGTCGGTTTCGCAAATGGTTCAGGTGAGAAGAATGCAAACGCTGTATCAGGAAAGAGTGAAAAGCCGGTATGTGGCTGAAAGCGGGATCGCCATTGTTCAGCAACAATTGCGGTTGAACGGGCAAAACCGGGCGGCTGCGGCGGATGAAACCATGATTCAGGTGGAGGACCGGTATGTCTTGGTCAATGTGGATGTCCAGCCGTCTCATGTACGGGTCCAAGCCACCACGTGGGGGGAACAGGGCGTGGTGCAAACCGTGGAAGCTTTTCTCCATCCAAAAACCTATGCCGTTTCGCGGTGGATCCGGTAAATCGCTTTTTTCCGGTTTAAAGTTTTTTGTGCCGGGCCATGCTAAAGGCTGAGGTGATTGGATGTCATTCAGGGATTGGTTTACCTATTTGTTGGAAAGATTCATCTGGTATCTCGAAACCCCCCGGACCGAACGGAAGAAACTAAAACAATCGCGAAAAGAACCTTGGAGTGTCCGCTGGTTTGGATTGATTCCATTCTCGATGAAAATGACCATTGACAAACAACGAAGCAGATTGCGAGGGAAGCAAAGTGGAAAATAATTACCGGTTGATGAATTTGCAACAGCAACCGAAGTTGTTGGAACAAATCCAAAAATGGGAACGGGAACTTCATAAACAGACCGGAAGCCATGTGGCCCTGATTGCTTACGAAGAAAAGCAAACGGAACAACTTCACAAAAAGGAGCGGGAGTGAAGCTCCTTTTCTTTTTGTTCTGTGTTATACTTTATAATTGAGTTTTGACCTTATTCTATCGATTATAGATTTACCTACATTTAAAAGGAGCGAATCCTTGATGGTACATCGTACAAAAACCCGACCGGTAAAAGTGGGAAATATCCAAATCGGGGGAAACGACCAAGTTGTGATACAAAGCATGACCACAACCAAAACCCATGACGTCAAAGCAACCGTTGAGCAGATTCGGAAGCTGGAAGAAGCCGGATGTCAGATTGTGCGCGTGGCTTGTCCCGATCAGCGTGCGGCAGAGGCGATTCCGTTGATTAAAAAAGAAGTGAATGTCCCCCTGGTTGCGGATATTCATTTTGATTATAAGTTGGCATTAAAGGCGATTGAAGGCGGGATTGACAAAATCCGCATCAATCCGGGAAACATCGGCCGCCGCGAAAAAGTGGAAGCAGTCGTCAAAGCTGCCAAGGAACGCGGGATTCCGATTCGGATTGGTGTAAATGCCGGATCTTTGGAAAAACGCATTTTGGAGAAATACGGCTATCCTACGGCGCAAGGCATGATTGAGAGCGCATTGTACCATATCGGCATTTTGGAAGAGTTGGATTTTCATGATATTATCGTTTCGTTGAAAGCCTCGGATGTCCGGTTGGCGATCGATGCATATAAATTGGCGGCCGAAACCTTTGATTATCCTTTGCATTTGGGAATCACCGAATCGGGAACGTTGTTTTCCGGAACAGTAAAAAGTTCGGCTGGTTTGGGCGCACTTTTGGCGATGGGAATCGGAAACACCATCCGCATCAGCCTGAGTGCCGATCCGGTGGAGGAAGTGAAAGTGGCCCGCGAATTGCTGAAAGCGTTCGGATTGGCAGCCAATGCCGCCACGTTGATTTCTTGTCCCACTTGCGGCCGGATCGAGATTGATTTGATCTCCATTGCCAACGAGATTGAAGAATACATTGCAAACATTCAAGCGCCCATCAAAGTGTCTGTGTTGGGATGTGCCGTAAATGGTCCGGGGGAAGCCAAAGAAGCGGATATCGGAATTGCCGGGGCCCGTGGAGAAGGATTGCTTTTCCGTCACGGCAAGATTATCCGCAAAATTCCCGAAGAGAAAATGGTTGAGGAACTGAAAAAAGAGATCGACAAACTCGCGGAAGAGTATTACAAAAAACAAAATGAAGAAAAACAAAACGTTCTCAATGCTTAAAAGAAGAGCCATCCTTTTTTAAGGATGGCTTTTTACTCATTCCATGTATAAAGCCCGCTTTTTTTTGTGATACTATTGCTGATCCCAAGTTAAAGGAGGGATATCATGAGAAAAGTAGCTTTGGTTCTGGTGATTATTGGCGCGTTAAACTGGTTGCTGGTAGGACTTTTTCAATGGGATTTGGTATCGGCCATTTTCGGAGGCGAAGCTTTCAGGGAATCCTCCTTTCTCAGCCGCATCATTTATGCCTTGGTCGGGATTGCGGGGATTTATGCGATTCGCTTCCTCTTTGATGATCGTACAAAAGCCGAATACCAATAACATAAGCGAAACTCCGGGCAAATCCGTCTGGAGTTTTTTTGGGGGTAAAAAATTTGATTCTTTCGTAAAATCAGGATATAAGTTAAGATCAGAAAAGAAAGGGGGAGGCAAAAATGAAACCGCTCATCGGACTGACCATGTCTTTGGAAAACGAGACCAAACAATATCTGTCCAAAGCATACAGCGATGCGGTGTTTGAAGCTGGAGGGATCGCCCTGGTCATTCCCTATACCGTGGAGGATCATGTGATTCAACAACTGAGCTTGAAATTGGATGGATTGATTTTGACCGGGGGAGGGGATATCGATCCGACCTTGTTTGATGAAGAGCCGCATCCCGGATTGGGAGAAATCGTTCCGGACCGCGATGAGATGGAGATAGCGTTAATTGAACAGTTCATGGAGCAAAACAAGCCCATCCTGGGGATTTGTCGCGGATGCCAGATCTTAAACATTGCGCTCGGCGGAGACATGTACCAGGATCTCGCCGCCCAAAAGCAAACCCTTTTGCAGCATGCACAGCGGGCGCCAAGGTATCATGCTTCCCACACCATCACCATTGTGGAAGATACCTTGCTCCAATCGATTTATCAAAAAGGGCTGGCCAAGGTGAACAGCTTTCACCATCAAGCCGTCCGCAATGTCGTGGAGCCTTTCCGGGTCTCGGCCGTATCCAAAGACGGGGTTATTGAAGCGTTTGAAAGCAAAGAACATCCTTTTGTGATGGGGGTGCAATGGCATCCGGAGGACATGGTGAAAAGGGATGCCGATGCATACCGCCTCTTTTGTGCTTTTGTGGAGGCTTGCATCCAACGAAAAAGGGAGGACGTCTGAATTCGACAACCGCCGGTTCCTGTGTTAATATGCGGAATATGATGATGATATTATTGATTCTTGCTTGGATGATTTTAAACGGATTTGGTTTTTTGCTGATGGGATGGGATAAAGCCCAAGCCATGAAACGGAAATGGAGGGTCAGAGAAAGCGTCTTTTTTTTGCTGTCTTTTTTTGGAGGGGCCGTCGGGGTTTGGCTGGGGATGAAAGCTTTCCGGCATAAAACCCTGCACCGGTCTTTTCGCATCGGGGTTCCCGTGTTTGTGGCATGGAACCTGTTTTTTCTTTATGTTTTGTGGGAAATCATCTAGCCACTTTTTCATATCCGCCTCCTTTTTGATGCAAACTATGGATCAAGAAGGAGGTTTCATTTATGAAACGAACAAGACCGATTCTTTTCTTCGCCCTTTTTTTGTCCGGTTTGCTTTTTGTTCCGGAAGCGGCATGGTCTTTTCAGGAAAAAAAGGAGCCGGAAGTCCGGCTGATGGTAAGGTTCGGCGAAAAGGAGTGGAACCTGGATCTGCGGGAAATCGGTTTTGACGGAATTGATCCGACCACTTTGAATCAGGATGCGCTCATGAATCAAATCCATGAGACGATTGAAAAAGAAGTGAACCGCAAGCCCCGGTCAGCATATTACAAAGATCGCAAAGTGGTTCCTCATCAACTTGGAGTCAAAGTGGACCGCCAAAAAATCAAATTATGGTTTGATGAAATTCATGATTATATCAACCGCCCGGTTGATTTGCCCGTCCAATGGTCCATGCCGGCACTCACTACGAACGAACTTTTGCAATTAAAAGAAAAAGAGTTGGGCAGTTATACCACCTTTTTTAATCACAGGAACGTCAACCGCTCGCATAATATCTATTTATCCGCCAAAGCCATCGACCATCATGTGTTGATGCCCGGGGAAACCTTTTCCTTTAACAAAGTGGTGGGGATCCGTTCCAGAGCGCGGGGATACCGGATGGCGAAGGTCATCGTAAAAGGGGAATACAGCGAAGGAGTGGGCGGTGGCATTTGCCAAACTTCCTCCACCCTGTTTAATGCCGTTGACATGGCAGGGCTTGAGATTGTAGAACGGAACAGCCACAGCCGCCGGGTGGCTTACGTTCCCAAAAACCGGGATGCCACTGTATCTTGGGGCGGACCCGATTTCAGGTTTAAAAATTCGCTTTCCAAACCGATTCTGATTGCAGCCAATGTAAACAAAGGCGTGCTGACAATTCACATTTATGCTCCACGCGATGCCCGTCATTTTCCACGCGAAGTTCCTGATCCCCCGGGTGAAAAAGAATCCATTCGGGAGGAAGTGAAAGAAAAAAAAGCGAACATTGGATAAGCGGGCGCCATATGATAAATAAAAATGGGTGATTATATGACAAAAGTTGGAGACTCGTAGATCATTCCGGGAACTTTTGCTATAATCAAGTCATTGTTTCAGGCTCACCGAAGGAGGTATTGGATGAACAAGACCCTTCTCAGCAGCCTTGCGATGATTTTTCTCCTGCTGGCAGGATGTTCCGGGTCTTCCCAACAAGTGGAGGTCACGTTCAGTGACCAATCCAAAATGATCAAGCTTGAATCAAGTGATCATACTTTGGCAGAGGCTTTGGAAGGGGCTGGTTTGAATGTGGCGGAGTTGAAGCGGAAGTATTCGCCGAGCATCCAATGGAACCAGCCTCTGAAAGGACATAACCGGGTTCAGTTGATCTGCAAATGTAAAGTGTCGCTTCAAGTCGGCGGTAAGGATATGGGAACGTTCGAGACTTCGAAGACGACCATTGGTGATGTCCTGGAAGACAAAAACATTCAAATTTCCGAGTGGGATGAAGTCAATCTGCCTCTGAATCAAAAAATCAAAGACGGCGTGAAAATCGTCGTGGATCGTTATGAACAGCGGATTCAGAAAAAAATAGAACTGGTGCCTTATAAAACCAAGGAAATTGAAGATAAAGAATTGGCCAAGGGCGAAAAAGAAGTGGAGCAAGAAGGGGAAAAAGGGAAAAAAATCTACGAAGTCGCCATGATGTATAAAAATGGGGAACCCATGGAGGAAAACGGGAAACAAGTGGTGAAGCAAAGATTGGTGGATACCGTTCAGCCTGTCGAGGAAATTGTAAAAATTGGCACGAATGAAGAATTGGCTGAAAAAGATGACACCCAATTGGCGTCTGCCGGCACTCTGACCGTTCAGGCCACTGGTTACACCCATACTGGCGGCAGAACCGCAACAGGTACATATCCGCATCGTGGAACCATTGCCGTGGATCCGGATGTGATTCCTTTGGGAACAAAACTGTATGTTCCGGGTTACGGATATGGAGTGGCGGAAGATACCGGAGGAGCAGTGCAAGGCCATATCATCGATTTGTTTTTTGAAACCAGAAGTGAAGCAATTCAATGGGGAAGAAGAACGGTTACGATCAAGATTTTAAAATAAAACAGAAAAAAATCGACCTGCAATTAAAAGAATTGCAGGTTTTTTTTGTTGAATAGGGAATTATTTTTATAGCAGGGAGTTCTTCTTGGGTGAAGATACATCATATCCTTCGCAATGATCTCCAAACGCCCCGGATACACCCGCCTTCCATCAAGCACAAACCATCCGATCATGCCGTCACATTTTGGTTTAAATTTCCTCAGACAGAGGAATATTGTTACTGAGAATAAAGTGATGTATGGGGGAAATGCAAGCGGATATTTGGTATATTTTGTGATATTTTCTTTGTTTTCGGTAGCTGAATGAGCTATACTTGAAAACAAGGAATAATTCATCCGAGGTGTGACGATGGTAGGTCGGAATGAATCTTGCCCGTGCGGCAGTGGAAAAAAGTACAAAAAATGTTGTGAAAGGGTAGTGACTCTGTCTGTAGCCGAAAAAGCAAGAGAAGATCGGGAAAGTCAGCTGAAGAATGATTTATTGCATGAGTTTAATCAATGGTTCCATCGACACATGTCACCAGAAATGCAATTGGATTGGGTCGACCGTTTTAAGCAGTTGCTGAACATTCCGCCTGAAAAGCCGATTCCGCACGACATGTCCGCTTTCTTCCGGTTTTGGCTGTTGTTTGATGCACCCAGCCTGAACCAGAAACGTCCCGTAGAGATCTGGGCCTCCACACTTTTGAAAAAAAATCCCTACCAAAAACGACTTGCAAGAAGCTTTTGTCAATCCCGCTTTACTTGTTACGAGTTGTTGGATTTCGATGAACAAAAAGCGGTCTATCGGATGCTGACGGGCGGCGGGGAGATGACGGTGAAGTCTCCGGCAGGAGAATATCCGCCGGCACCTTTGATTTTTGGGCGGTTTGTCCGAATCGGCAATCATTATGAACTGTTTGGCCCTTATACATCCTTCTTGCATGAGATGAGAGGGGAGATACTTTTGCAACTAGAGAAATACAACCACTTGGAAGAAAATAAGTACACAACTTGGGAGAACGGTTGGAGAGTTTTTGGTTGGTCCATTCAACGTGCAGAAGAAATGGAAAATTCAAAATCTGCTCAAACAGGGCCAAAAGTTTCGGAAGAAAAAACCTCCGGATGGCCTGTCTTGGAGGAGAAAAATGAAAAATTGCCTTTGTATGTCATGCAGCAATTTGAACAATTTTTCATCCAATACGTTTCGTCGTTTCAAAAAGGGACGCAAGCTTTGTACAGCCAGTCGATCGATAAATTGTACCAATACCTGTCCTCCCGGTTCGGAAGCCGGTTTCGGTGGGAGTATTTGGATGAAGAGACGTTTATTCACTTTCTCAGCAAATGGTATCTGGATCAAGGGAAATGCACACCTCAGGGTTCCCGCGTTTTCCTCAACACACTGAAATATTTTTTCCGCTGGTTGGAAAGTGAAAAGATGGCTCACGTTTATCCGGTGTTCCGGAAAGTCTACATTCATTTGATCCGTACCTTGCCGGTTGCGGTGGAAGTGCGCAAATGGCTTTTGGACCATGGCATTTGTGAGGCAGAAAGGAATCCGGAAACGGTTGAAGAGAAACAGGAAATGTCGATGTTTACTTTTTCGTCTTCCGGACCGGTGGTCTATCTGGAAGGAAAATGGAAACCCGTCCATCTGTCGGCGGTTCCCTCGTTTACAACAGAACAGCGTTTTTGGATCCGGGGAATGCTGGCAAAAAATGAAACGGGTTGCCATTTTACGCAGATCGACGGGGTTTATCCGGTGGTGGTTTTTGACAATCCGGCACAACTGATGAGTCAGAAATGATAAAAAGAAGCCATTGCAAAGGGGTGGCTTCTTTTTTGTATGCAAAAGAACAAAAAAGAAAATAATAAGCATATCACTCAACCAAAAGGGGGATCTTCGAATGTTCCGCTTTCTCAACCAATTATTCGGACGGGAAAATGATCAAAAACAACAACGCAACAATCAACAAGGACAAAATAAAAACCAAGTCGAAGAACTGATGAATGAAGTGGGGCGTGAATTGGGTGTGAATGAAAAAACGCGTTCAACCAATCAGGACCCCAAGCAATTGGCGGAACGGATGAAAGAGGAGATCAAAAAACGGAAGTAAAAGGTGTTGAGTGAGGAGAGTACCCGGTCTGAAGCGGGTACTCTTTTTATGTTTAACAAAATCCAACGAACCCGGATTCCTTTGTCCGAATGAAAATCCGCCCAGCAGAAGGGGTTGAAATGCGTTGTTTGTGCCCGGACATGCCTCCATCGCGTTTGATTTTATTGCGGACTTCGTGTTTGATGTTACTGAGGGAGTGAATCCGGATGCATTCCAATTCCAACCATGAAATGATTCACTTTACGAGTTGGCGGAAGCAATGGCAGCGGCAAAAAGAAAAAGAGTTTCAAACCATGCTTCAAGAAGTGGAGAAGTGGTCCCGGCGGTTGATTTCCATCCGGGAAAAGATGCGGGCTCTTTATTGGTTTCAGCAATATACCGGTTACCAACGCACCAAAGAATCAACAGAGGACATTCTCCCCGAACAAATCTTTCAGCAGTGGTTGTTGTATGACTATTTCAATGTCAAACAAGAAAGGATGGTGGAATTCGTACTGAAAGAAGCCAAGCTTCATGATTATTGGGAATATGCTTCCAAGTTGATGGCGTCTTATTATTCGTTATATGAGATGCAACAAGAAGGCCAAACGGTGAAGCTTCGCTCTTTGCTGGAAGATGCCACCGAATGCCGTGTTGAGTGGTCCGGGACGGATGGACCGAAGGCAGGGTGCACATACTATGCCTTGTTGAGGCCGGTCAAGGTGGGAGTCCGGTGTTATCCGTTAAAGCCGGTTGTTCTTTTGACAAAAGAGCAAGCACAAAGGATACAGGCATGGGCTTTTGAAAGGCGGAAAAACCGGACGGTTCCGGTGCGGATCTGGATGAAAGGCGAAGGGATGGGGCTGTTTCGGTTTGTTTTTTGAATCAATGAATGGAGGGTTCAGCAATGGGGAAAGTGGATTTACATGTGCATACGACGGCTTCGGATGGCTTGTTTTCTCCGGCCGGTGTGGTGAAACTGGCGGAGGAAGCCGGGTTGAAAGGGATTGCCATCACGGACCATGATACCGTCGAAGGGATCGAAGAAGCCCGGGCGGAAGGAAAAAAACGGGGAATTGAGGTGGTGCCCGGAGTGGAAATCAGTACAATGTGGCAGGGGAAAGAAATTCACATGCTGGGATACCATATGGATGTGCATGACAGCCGTCTCCTCAAAATATTAAAGAAACAGCAAGAAGCCCGGCATCAACGCAATTTGAAAATCATCGACCGCTTAAACGAGTTGGGCATTCCGGTGACTTATGAGGAGGTCATCGCCAAAAAGAAAAGAAATGCCCGAAAAAATCCGGGGAGGCCGCATATTGCCGAAGTGTTGATCGATAAAGGCGTCGTCAAAACGATGGACGAAGCGTTTGATCAGTATCTGGGGAAAGACGGGAAAGCTTATGCGGTGGTTGAGCGGATTTCTCCGTTTGAAGCGATCGAATGCATCCATCAAAGCGGAGGAGCAGCCGTCATTGCTCATCCCGGTCTTTATGAGCAAGACGACTTGATCCCGCTCCTGGTGGAAAAAGGATTGGATGGCATAGAGATCAACCATCCGGATCATCCGGCCGGTCAAAAAAGACATTATGAGGAGTTGGCGGATCAACTGGGCGTGCTGAAAACAGCGGGCTCGGACTTTCACGGAGAGCGAAACGGTTCCATGTATCATGCGCCGCTGGGTACATGCACCACAGACATCTCCGTCATCGAGGACTTGAAAAAACAGCGCCTGTATCTTTAAAGATTTTTTTCCATCCGCATGTGTAAAATCCCGGCATCTTCAAACGGGGTGCCAAAAGCGGTATAACCCAACTTCTCGTAAAAGGGCAACGCGGACACTTGCGCATACAGCAAGATTTTTTTGGCTCCTTTTTGCCGGGCGAAGGTTTCCAATGCCTGCATTAATTTCGTGCCGGCACCGGTTTTCCGGTATTCTTTTAAAACGGCCACTCTTTCCGCTTTGCCCGTATCATGGTCAAGAAAACGGAGGCGGCAGGTTCCGACGGGAACATCTTCCAGCCAGGCGAGGAAATGGACGGATTTTTCTTCCCATTCGTCCATTTCCAAGTCTTTTGGCACTTGTTGTTCCTCGATGAACACCTTGGTCCGGATCGAATAGACAAGCTCCATCTCTTTGGAGCCGGTCGCTTGTTTTACGGTGGTGTCAGCCAATTGCAAACCTTCCTTTCTCAGTTCCTGGCCAGCAAGAAAGATTGATGAATGCTCCAAGAACCGTTTTCCAATTGGTACATCAAATGAAAACGGTCAATTTTTGATTCCATTTGCACATTTTTCATCCGCAGGCTTCCGTAAACATCATGCAACTCATCTTCCGCCATTTTTTGACCGATCGTGAGATGAGGGATGTATTTGTAGGGAGCCTCGACGCTTTCAAACACTTCACTGATTTTGTTGTGCAATTCAACCAAAGGCTCTCCGTTTTCAATGGCATAATAGATGGTGTTGCTGGTGGGATGAAAGTGGCTGATTTTATGGAATTTAATTTGAAAAGCTTTGACTTCTTTGGCGATCCTCTCCAGATCTTGAACCGCTTTTTCGAGTTTGTCGTCAGAAAGTTCGAATTTCTCTTTTAAAGTGATATGCGGGGGAATTAAGGAATAATGCGGATCATAGCGTTTTCGTAAAGCGTTTACTTTGTCTTGGACATGTTTCTGTGGAAAGGCAACAATGCCGTAGTACATCTGAATCCCTCCTCGAAATTGGTGACTCCTTTTATTATAACTTTTCTTGAAGCAGAACGCATCCTCGATCGCAAAGAATAAGACAGGCCGCAAAGATCCGGCCTGCCTGCTCAGAGGAGGGAATGTAGAGGTGTTGCCATGGTTGTTTTATTTTATGCGTATCACATTGAACGGTTATGAAACCAGGCGAAAATATGCGTTTATCCAGGCATGAAATGGAAGCGCCGCGGAAAAAATAGGCATACAAGGAGGGTGTGAAAAATGACAAAGTGGATTTATTGGGCCAAATTGTTTGACAGTTCGTTTCAAGCTCGCTGCCTGGCAACACGCATGCAGGAGGATTGGTGGCTGTACGGTTACGACAGTCCGGAGGAAGTGGAAGTGTTCCGCTCCAAAAAAGGGAAATACGGGGTGCGGTACATATGGAGAAAAAAATTTTAAAAAACCCCTTGCATGTTCCGGAGAATTATTGTATATTAGAAAATGTCGCTGATGACGAAACAACAAACGACGCGGGGTGGAGCAGTCAGGTAGCTCGTCGGGCTCATAACCCGAAGGTCGCAGGTTCAAATCCTGTCCCCGCAACCAAATATGGAGCTGTGGTGTAGAGGCCTAACATGCCTGCCTGTCACGCAGGAGATCGCGGGTTCGAATCCCGTCAGCTCCGCCATTTTTAATGGGCCTATAGCTCAGTTGGTAGAGCAGTCGGCTCATAACCGATCGGTCACAGGTTCGAGTCCTGTTGGGCCCACCAGATTATTCCTTTCAAAACTTGGGCAGTTAGCTCAGGGGGAGAGCGCTTCCTTGACACGGAAGAGGTCGTTGGTTCGATTCCAATACTGCCCACCAAACCGAGCCCCTTCTCTGCGAAGGGGTTTTTGCTTGATGAATAGATATGGTTGGTCAGATCCGTTTCAAAATTGACGCCGGCCGGAGCCCGCTTCTTATCATGGGGGAGTTCCATGAGGGAGGCGGGCTTTTTGTGTCTCCGTCCAATCCTGGTTGCCCGGACCGGACAAAAACCTTTGATTTCAATACGAATGAAATATCCGGAAACCAAAGCAAGGAGGGATTGGATGAAGCGATGGATTTTATGGGGGGCAACGCTTTTGTTCGCCGGGGGAATGTTGACGGGTTGTTCCGTGCAGGGACAAAAGGCGGAGCCAAAAGCGGAAAATCCCCCGACAGCCAGTGATGCCAAAGAGAAACAAGAACCAACCAAAGAGGAAAACGTATTTCAGACCGGGGAAACGGCGTCGGTTGACGGGCTGGAGATCACCGTCCAAAGTGCCGCTTTAAAAGACGGGAACAAATATATTCCGCCGGAGAAGGGAAAAGTGTTGGCGGTTCAATTTCAGTTGGCCAACCGGAGGGATGAACCGGCGCGTGTTGGGGTGGAAGCGTTTAATTTATATGATGAGGACGGAAATGCACTGCAAAGTTATTTCTCCTACGATGACGGGTTTATGGAGGCTGAATTGCAAAAAGGGGAGACGAAAAAAGGTGTCCTGTATTTTGATGTCCCCCAAAAAGAAAAATATGTACTCCTTTATAAGCCCGATCTTACCGGAGAAGAAGAAGTCAAATTTGAAGTGACTTTGCAACC
Source organism: Thermoactinomyces intermedius (assembly GCF_013912365.1). Taxonomy (NCBI): domain Bacteria; kingdom Bacillati; phylum Bacillota; class Bacilli; order Caryophanales; family Thermoactinomycetaceae; genus Thermoactinomyces; species Thermoactinomyces intermedius. Next base: position 71,767 of record NZ_JACETT010000024.1, on the reverse strand, counting down.
ATCATGATGACCAGATTTCAGGATCCGGGCAGGGAGAAACGGTAACTCCGCTTGCCCGCTTTTTTGTGGGGAAGCGATTTTACCAGAGTGTAGGAAAATGGTTTAATAGGAGTCAAGCGGGCTCAAACCCAAAAAACAGATAAAGTGGGGAATCGGATCGATGAATGGGAAAAATGCCATCCGCAGCCGGTTTGATCAGGTGAACCGGTTCAGCATTCATTGTTATACAGCCGGTCTGGATCAAAAAGGACCGCCGGTTGTCTTGTTGCACGGGGGAGGCATTGATTCCGCACACTTGTCTTGGGGAGGAGTGCTGGCGCCGTTGTCGGAAAATTTTCAGGTGTATGCGCCGGATCTTCCCGGTTATGGCAAAAGCGACAAGCCGGATATCACTTACTCCCTTGATTTTTACGTCGGTTTTTTGAAGGAGTGGATGGAGCATCTCGGTTTGAACCGGATCCGCTTGGTCGGATTGTCGCTGGGGGGAGGGATTGCCATCCGCTTTGCGGCCATGTATCCAGGCAAAGTGGACCGGTTGGTTCTGGCGGCTCCCTATGGTATATTCAACAAGTTGAAATTCCACCGGCTTTCTTACCTTTATGTCAAGACCTGCCTCAATGAACTTTCGTACAAATGGTTGCGAATCCGTCCGTTGGCCAGGTTGAGTTTATTATCCGGTCTGTTCTATGATGAGAAGAAACTGACCGGTGAACTGTTTGAGGAGATTTATCAGTGCGTTCTCGATGCATCAGCGGGAAAAGCATTTATTTCTTTTCAAAGAAGCGAACTGACTTTGCGGGGGATTCGTTCGGATTTGACCGAAGAGTTGGCCCGGATCCAAGCTCCTGCATTAATCATTCAGGGAAAAGAGGATCCCGCGGTGCCGACCGTTTATGCCCGGAAAGCCCACGAACGGATTCCTTGCTCCCGACTGGCGGTCTTTGAACAATGCAAGCATTGGCCGCAAAGGGAATTTCCGGACAAGTTCGTCCGGCTTGTCACGACGTTTTTTAATCAGGAATAACATTTTCAATCAGGTGATCGGATGAAATACCATTATGAAACCGAAAAAAAAGATTATCGTGATTTTGCCAGCGGGCGGGTGTTGTACAATGTCCCCGGTTCCGCGCCTTTTCCCGTCCGGTTGGCAAGCGAGATTTTTTACCGGGCACAATCTTTTTTAAATGAGGAAATAAACGGGTTCAAGCTCTATGATCCGTGTTGCGGGTCGGGATATTTGTTGACCGTGTTGGGTTTTTTGCACGCTTCCAAGATCCGCGAAATCGCGGCTTCGGATGCTGATGAAAAGATGGTGGCGTTTGCACGGAAAAATCTTTCCTTGCTTTCTTTTGAAGGGCTTCGCCGCAGGGAAGAAGAAATCCGGAAATACGTGGAGGAGTATGGGAAACCTTCGCATATGGAAGCGTTGGACAGTGTCCAGGTGTTAAAAACATATTTGAAGGAGGAACCCATCCCCATCACTTGTTTTCAGAGGGACATCACGAAGCCGGATAACCATCCGGTCCTTCAGGCCCAGGTCATCATCACCAATCTTCCATACGGGAACCTGGTTTCCTGGCGTGGAAATGATGACAATCCGGTCCGATCCCTGTTTAAAAATCTGCGGAAAGCGATGGACTTAAACAATTCCGTCGCCGTCATCATTGCCGGTCAGAAGATCAAACCGGAGCATGAGGGGTTCAACCGGGTTCATCATTTTAAAACCGGCAAACGGCATGTTTCATTTTTTAAACCGGTTTCATCATGAATGATTTCAGCCTTTTGATCAAAAAAAGCTGTCTGTGATTTCACAGACAGCTTTCAATTTCTTATTGAGAGACGGATTTTGCGGCATTGACACGGCCGTGTGCCCAATATTGGCCGGTTCCGGAGATTTTGTCAGCCGTTCCTTCGATGGCTTGACGGATTTCACTGGCGCTTTTGCCTTGGGAGGCAAGCAAAGCTGCTTGACCGGCAACCAGCGGAGTGGCCATGGAAGTTCCGGAAGCCGTTTGGTATCCCCCGCCGGGAACCGTGGACAAAATGTTGACCCCCGGAGCGGCTACATCCACCCAGCTTCCATAGTTCGAGAAGGAAGCGATTCTATCGTTGGAGTCGGTTGCGGCCACCGCGATGGCTTTTTCATAATAAGCCGGATAGCTGGGAGCGCTGGTCGATTCGTTCCCGGCTGCCGCCACCACAACGGCTCCTTTGCTTGCGGCATAGTTTACGGCATCTTCCAAGGTGGAAGCGCCTTGGGGAGATCCCAAGCTCAAGCTGATCACGTCGGCACCTTGGTCAGCGGCATGGGTGATTCCTTGTGCAACGGAATCCAGGGTACCGGATCCGTTCGCATCCAAAACACGTTCTGCCAGAATTTTCACTTTCGGAGCCATACCGGCAATCCCGACGCCATTGTTGGTCAAAGCAGCCGCGATTCCGGCGCAGTGCGTTCCGTGCATATTTTCATCCATGGGGTCGTCATCGTTGTCAACGAAATCTTTTCCTTTCACCACTTTTCCTTGCAGGTCGGGATGGGTGTAGTCAACCCCGGTGTCCACGATGGCCACTGTCACATTGGAAGAACCTTGGGTGACATCCCAGGCTTCTTCAGCGCCGACGAGTTGGGGGGCATATTGCTCGCTGTATCTGGGATCATTCGGAGTGAAAAAGGCATGCACTTCATGGTTGGGTTCCACATATTCCACATTGGGGTTGGATTGGTATTGTTTCAGGACATCTTCAAGGTTTTGACCTTCGTTTACTTTCACCACTTGATACCCCAGTTGTTTATTGGTGGAGGTGATGGTGGCTTTTGCTTTGGCGTGCAAGGTGGAAACGGCAGAAGCGGTTGCGTTTTGTTTGAATTTTACGATGATTTCCTGAGGCTGTTTTTGAACCGTCTCCGCGTTGGCGTTGGATACGGTCGGAATGGACATAAACGTTCCCAATGCAAAGATGGCCGCCAGAGACAAGACACGTTTCAGCAATGGGCTCATCCTTTCTATACTAAAATATTTTCAGTAAGGATTCTATTTTCAATTTGTTACAAAAGTTTAACGAATTTTATTCATTATTGTAAAAATGAATTTATATTAAAAAATAATAAAACCAACCTTTCAAAAAATAAATATCCGGGTTCCCGCCGGGAAGTGCGGAAGGGTCTCCTTGTGACAGGCCGAAAGGCGGATTGCAATCTTCCACCCTTTTTTCCATCGTATGAAGGCCATGAGAGATGAGTTCAGGATTCTTTCCGTGCTATAATGGGCGTGACGAATCGATGACGGGTGAAAATATGGATCAAACAAAACTCAAGATGTTGATACAAGCAGCCAAAATGTATTATCAGGAGGATTACAATCAGCAGGAAATCGCCAACCGGTTGGGAGTTTCGCGACCGACCGTGTCGCGCCTGTTGCAGCAGGCCAAGGAAGAAGGCATTGTGCGGATTGAAATCGTGGATCCTTCGCTTCGTCTGGACCAACTTGCAGCTGCTTTAAAAGAAAGATACCGGATGAAAAAAGTGTTGATTGTACCGGTTCACAAGTACGACGAAAAAACGGTAAAAAAAATGCTGGGCAGGCAGGCGGCCTTGTACTTGGACCAAATCGTTGCTGACGGGGATTTGATCGGGGTTGCCTGGGGAACGACCTTGTACCAGGTTGCGCTTCATTTGAAGCACAAGCCGGTCAACCATGTGCATGTGGTGCAATTGAAAGGTGGTGTCAGTTATTCGGCGGAGCATACTTATGCTTCGGAAATTATGCAGAGTTTCGGGCAGGCTTACGGAACGATTCCGCATTATCTCCCGCTTCCCGCCATTGTCGACAAGGCGGTGGTGAAAGAAGCCATCGAGGCCGACAAGCACATTCAAAAACTGCTGGAAATGGGGAAACAGGCAAATATTGCGGTTTATACCGTCGGGGAAGCGTTGTCCGATTCCTTGCTGTTCCGGTTGGGCTATCTGAACGAGGAAGAGTTGAAACTGCTCTCCGCCAAAGCCGTCGGCGATATTTGTTCCCGGTTTTATGATAAAAACGGAAAAATTTGCGATGAACGTTTAAATCAACGAACCATCGGCATCGAATTGGACGAATTGAGAAAAAAGGAGCACTCTGTTCTGGTGGCGGGAGGATTGAATAAAGTGAAGGCGATCCGCGGGGCTTTGAAGGGACGGTATGCCAACGTGTTGATCACGGATCAGTACACGGCCCAATTGCTTCATGAACAAAGCGGCGGAGACGACGATTCGGGGCATTCGGATTGAATGCTCTTTTTTTTATTTTTCGTTTCGCCGATCATAATAAGAAGAAAGAGGATTGGAACGCTGTTGGTTTTACATTTGTTAATATTTTAATTTACATATGTTCAACCCTTTGATATATTGGCTTTGAAGGCAAATGGAATGAGTCGGACGGGCTTGTGCGATAAAGAATGAAGGGAGTCGTTAAGAACATGCGGATGATCGATTTGATCGAAAAGAAAAGAGACCAAAAGGCATTGACCGAAGAAGAGATTCGGTTTTTGGTGCAAGGTTACACCCGGGGAGAAATTCCGGATTATCAAATGGCCTCCTTTTTGATGGCGGTTTATTTTCAAGGGATGACTCCCGAGGAAACCGCTCATTTTACCATGGAAATTGTCCGCTCGGGAGAGCAAATCGATTTGTCTTCCATTGAAGGAATCAAAGTGGATAAGCACAGTACCGGAGGTGTGGGAGACACCACCACATTGGTGCTGGCGCCGCTGGTGGGTTCGGTCGGCGTGCCGGTTGCCAAAATGTCCGGCCGCGGACTGGGGCATACCGGCGGAACAATTGATAAACTTGAATCCTTTCCCGGATTTCATGTCGAGGTGGACAATGAGGAATTCATCCGGCTGGTGAATCAAAATAAAGTCGCCGTCATCGGCCAGTCCGGAAAGCTGACGCCTGCCGATAAAAAGTTGTATGCCTTAAGGGATGTGACCGGAACCGTCAATTCCATTCCGCTGATTGCAAGCTCCATCATGAGCAAAAAAATTGCTTCCGGTTCGGATGCCATCGTATTGGATGTGAAAGTGGGAGCAGGGGCTTTCATGAAGAGCATGGAAGATGCGCGGAAACTTGCCCGGACCATGGTGGAAATCGGCGACAATGTGGGAAGGAAAACCATGGCGGTGATCTCGGATATGAGCCAGCCGCTCGGTTTTGCCGTCGGAAATGCCCTCGAAGTCAAAGAAGCCATCGACACGTTGAAAGGAAAAGGGCCGAAAGATCTGGAAGAGCTCTGTTTGACATTGGGCAGCCACATGGTTTGCCTGGCCGGCAAAGCCCAAACTCCGGAAGAAGCCGGATCGATGCTCAAAGAAGCCATGAACAACGGAAAAGCGCTGGAAACCATGAAGCAATTCATCCGGGCGCAAGGCGGGGATGACCGGTATGTCGATCATCCGGAGCAGTTGTTGACGGCAAAGTACACGATGGAAGTGAAAGCAAAAGAGGACGGATATATCTCCGAAATCACGGCCAATGAAATCGGAACGGCCGCCATGATGCTGGGAGCCGGACGGGCGACCAAAGAATCCGAAATCGATTTGGCGGTGGGATTAGTGTTGAACAAAAAGATCGGTGATTCTGTCCGCAATGGAGAGACACTCGTTACCATTTACAGCAACCGTTCGTCGGTGACGGACGTCATTGAAAAAGTGGAACAGGCTTATGCGATCAGCAAACAACCGGTTCAACCACCAGTTTTGATTCACGACATTGTTCAAGGATGACAGGAGGAAAACGAAATGGAAAAAAGTCAAATTGCCAAACTGATCGACCACACTTTGTTGAAACCGGATGCAACCAAGGAACAGATTGTCCGACTGGCGGAAGAGGCCAAAAAATATCATTTTGCGTCCGTATGCGTCAATCCGGTTTGGGTTCCGCAAGTCTATGAAATTTTAAAAGAGACCGATGTGAAGGTGTGCACGGTGATCGGATTCCCTCTCGGGGCAACCACACCGGAGACCAAAGCCTTTGAAACCCGCAACGCAATTGAAAACGGGGCGACGGAAGTGGATATGGTGATCAATATCGGTCTGCTGAAATGCGGCCGGGATGACGAGGTGGAAGAAGACATTCGCGCCGTGACCAAGGCGGCTGAAGGAAAAGCATTGACCAAAGTGATCATTGAAACCTGCTTGTTGACGGATGAAGAAAAAGTCCGGGCATGTGAAATCGCCGCCAGAGCCGGGGCCGATTTCGTCAAAACGTCCACCGGGTTTTCAACAGGAGGAGCCACCGTGGAAGATGTCGCACTGATGCGCAAAACGGTGGGAGACAATTTGGGAGTGAAAGCATCCGGAGGCGTCCGCAGCCTGGAAGATCTGATGAAAATGGTTGATGCCGGAGCCAACCGCATTGGAACCAGTTCCGGAGTCAAAATCATGGAAGAAAAATAAGCTTTGAAGCAGAAAGGTTGAGAGCCATGGACCGTGACCAACTGATTGAGGAAGCCAAAAAAGGGATGGAACGTGCCTATGTCCCTTATTCCAAATTTAAAGTCGGCGCCGCCCTGTTGACCAAAGAGGGGAAAGTGATCCGTGGGGCCAATATTGAAAACGCTTCTTACGGGCTGACCAATTGTGCCGAACGGACCGCCGTCTTCAAGGCGGTTTCAGAAAACGAACGTTCTTTTTCCGCCATCGCGGTGGTGGCGGATACTGACGGGCCGGTTTCGCCTTGCGGGGCGTGCCGCCAGGTGCTCTCAGAGTTTTGCGATTCGGACATGCCGGTTTATCTGTCCAATTTGAAGGGGGATGTCATGGAGACGACCGTTGGGAAATTGCTTCCCTATTCGTTCTCCAAAAAAGATTTATAAATCCACGGTCTGGTGAGCCTTGCGAAGTCATTTCGCAAGGTATTTTTAATTAAAAGAAAATTAATTATTTTCTACATATATTTATTGACATAAAATAGTGTTTTTTCTAATATTAAGAGGAGCACCCCAAATGTCAGGTGTTCATGAATTTCATGATTCCACCGGTGTTTTGAGATCCTCAAGAAGACAGATAAAAAAGGGGGAAACAATTTGAGTATACTGATTTTTAACCGATTGCCCCATTATGACGTTCCTTATAACCAATGGTTGAAGGAACTGAATGAGGATCTGTATCTCATGACAAACACCACTTATGCCAAGGATTTTACTCAATATGCCCAAGTTTTTGCGTTTGAAAATTATGATTATAATTCTGCCATTGAATTTCAAGCTTTGCAATTGTACCGCGAACATCCGTATCACACCATCATTGCAACGGCCGAACGGGATATCCTGCGGGCAGCCAGGCTGAGGGAATATTTGGGGATCGAAGGGCAATCTTGGGAAAGTGCCATCGCGTTCCGCGACAAAGTCAAAATGAAATCCATTTTAAGCAAGGCCCATATCCGGGTCCCTCAATACGCCCGTTTGAACTCAGCCATTGATTTGTATGAGTTTATTCAGGATCATCATTATCCGGTGGTGGTGAAGCCGGTTGACGGAATGGGTTCCAGAAACACCACCATTCTGGAGAATGACCGCGACACCATCCGGTATCTGACGAAAGGCTTGGAGCATAATCTGGAAGTGGAACAATTTATTGAGGGAGAAATGTACCATATTGATGGTTTGATTCTTTACGGCGAAATCGTTTTGTGCTGGCCGTCCAAGTATTTGAACGATTGCCTGGCTTTTCACGAAGGCAAATATTTGGGAAGTTATTTGTTGTCGCCGCAAAATCCGTTGACGGCGCGGATGCAAGAATATGTTTGTTCCGTTTTGAAAGCGATGCCGACGCCTGAGCACACTTCTTTTCATGCCGAAGTGTTCCATACCCCGGATGATGAATTGGTTTTGTGCGAGGTGGCTTGCCGCACCGGGGGGTCCCGGATTTGTGAGGAGTATCGCCAAGCTTTCGGGGTTGATTTGACGAAATTTTCTGTACAAGCCCAGTGCGGGATTCCGGTTCAGCTGCCAAAACAGTTGCAGAAAGAGAAAAAGCCAAAAACCCAATTCGGTTTTGTCGGGATTCCCCCGAAATACGGCACGTTTGTAAAGGGGCCACGGGCGGAAGAATTGCCGGAATGGGTCACGGAATACCGGTTGCTTGCCAAACCGGGGCAATCTTATGCCGGAGCCACCACGAGCGTCGATTACATCGTGACGATGGTGGTTACCGGACGGACGGAACAAGAAGTGCTCAGCCGGATTGAAGAGGCGGTCGAAATGGTGAACAGAAAAACGGAGTGGAAATAGATCGGCATGGTCTTGGATATTTTTATCCAAGACTTTTTTCTTTGAGTGTATGATGGAGATAGAAAAACAAAGCGTTTGAAAAGGAGGAATTGGATGAATCAAGACGCATGGATCACCAGCCCGTTGGGAGTGGGGGCCGTGATCACTTTACTGATTTGGTTTTCCTTTTGGCTGGATAAAAAATACTGCTTTTTCTCTTTTCTCGGAACCGCGATTCTGGTAATCACCGGCGGGGCGGTTTTGGTGAATTTGCATGTGATTCCTTCTTCTTTGGGGGAATCAAATCCCGTTTATCAATTTGCCGGGGATTACTGCGTGCCGCTGGCCATTGTCCTGTTACTGTTATCCACGGATTTTCGAAATTTGCGCCGATTGGGAAAACCGGCGTTCATCGCTTTTGGCCTGGCTGCCATCGGCACCATTTGCGGGACGGTGTTGGGAGGTTTTTTGACGGCCGGGCAGATCGGGGAAGAGAGTTGGAAAATCACCGCCCAATTTGCGGCCAGTTACATTGGCGGCGGGATTAATTATGCAGCGGTGGGAAAAGCGCTTGAAACATCGGAAACCATGTATGCGACCGGAGCTGCCGCCGACAACATCATGACCAACGTCTGGATGGTTGCGACCGCCGTGATTCCGGTGTTGCTCCGCGGCTTCTACCCTTCGCTTCAGGACAAGGAGTGGAAAGGGGAAAAAACCGGTGAAGATTTTTTTCAACCCAAAAAAGTGACGATCTTTGATCTGGCGGCGATGCTTGCGGTTGCGTTTTCCATTGTGGCGGTTTCCGAATGGGTCACGCCTTGGATTCAGCAAGCCACCGGCCTTGAAATCCCTAGTGTGATTTGGTATACCACATTGGCTCTGTTGATGGCCTGGTTTACGCCGGTCTCCCGGTTGCAAGGGGGAGAGGCGATCGGGAATTATTTGCTTCATCTGTTTTTTGCCTCCATGGGTGCCGGGACCCTCTTGAGTACATTGGTGGAAAAGGGGCCGGTGGTGTTTGTCTTTCTCGTTTTTGTCATCGCCACGCATGCACTGATTGTTTTTGGTGCGGGGAAATGGTTTAAACTCGAAGTGGAGATGTTGGCCGTGGCCAGCCAGGCGGCCATCGGAGGTCCGTCGACGGCCCTTGCACTGGCGTCGTCCAAAGGTTGGGCTTCATTAATGACTCCCGCCGTGTTAATGGGGATTTTCGGTTACGCGGTGGGCAATTATATCGGGATCTTAGTGGGGAACTTCATGAGAATGATCCTTTGAGCCATTGGGTTTCGCTCAAAGGATCCCCATCCTTGGGCAGCCGGTGCGGTCGTCCGTCTGTGTCTGCCCAAGGAAAAACCCGGTATGTGGATGAACCTTCCTGTTCCGGACGGATCCGGTTTCACCGCATGAGAAAACCCGTTTCCACGATCACTCTCCCGGACCCGTTTCTCCATCCGTTTCCGGACCGGCCGGAGTCGGGGGGATGCTTTTGGGTTGGGGCAGGTTTTCCACTTGGTTCAGTTTCTTTTTCATGGTTTCCGTTTGCCGGCTCGCCTAGCCGATGGTTTTTCCGGCTTCTTCAATTTTTCTTTGTGCTTTGGCCAGATAGTCCCCGAACCGATACAAATCATTTTTTAAAATGCTGAGCCATTCCCAGGCTTCATGGGTGTGTTTTTCGATTGCCAAAGTGCGAAATCCCATTTGCAAACTGTTCAAAAAAGCGGACAATGTTGCCGGCCCGACAATGGAGACGCGGTATTGGCGCTGAATGCTTTCCCATAAACCCGGACGGCGCAAGACTTCGGCATACAAACCTTCCAAAGGCAAAAATAAAATGGCAAAGTCCGTTGTTTTCGGGGGCGATATATATTTTTCGCTGATCTTTTTGGCTTCTTGTTTGACCCGGTTTTCCAGATTTTTTCCGGCCTGGGTCATTTGATGGACGTCGCCGCTTTCCTGTGCTTCCAGAAGGCGCTGGTAATCTGCGAGGGGGAATTTGGAGTCGATCGGCAACAATACAAATTTCCCTTCTTCCTGTTTCGAAGGCAGTTTGATGCAAAATTCCACATTTTCCTTGCTGTTTTCTTTGACACGCACATTTTTTTCATACTGTTCTGAAGACAACATTTGTTCCAAAATGTTTTCCAATTGGATTTCGCCCAAAACCCCGCGGTTTTTGACATTGGATAATATTTTCCGCAGATGGTCCACACCGGTGGCCAGATTTTGCATTTCCCCCAAGCTTTTATGTACTTGTTCCAAGCGTTCGCTGACCAGTTGAAAGGATTCGCCGAGCCGTTTTTCCAAGGTATCGTGCAACTTTTCATCCACGGTTTTCCGCATTTCTTCCAGTTTTTTCTGGTTTTCGGTTTGGATGGCCGCCAGCTTTTCTTCCACTTGGGTCCGGAGATGGTCAAATTTTTGTTCGTTCATCCGGGTCAGATCATTCAGTTGTTTGGAAAAGCTGTCCAGAAGATCTTTTTGTTGCGATGCCGATTCGCGGAGCGTGGATAATGTGGCTTTGGTCAACGTGGTGAAAGACTGCTGCAATTCTCTCCGGTTTTCCAGTGAAGACGTATTCCATTCCTGGCGGTTGTACCCCATTTCTTCCCGTACTCTTTTTTCCAATTTTTCTTGCTGGTCTTGGAGTGTTTGCAGCTGGTAAAAAAGATCGTTCCAGGGATTTTCTTTCGTTTCCGTGAGCGATTGCCGGTACAAAAGATAGAGAATCCCCCCGTTCAAAAGAAGAGAGAGGATGGCGATCAGTGTACTCACCCTGCATCCCACCTTTTTGTCTTTGGTTAAAAATTCCTTCTCTTATTATAGCGATCTTTTTTTCTTTCGTCTCCGGGAGCGGACGGTTACGGGCCGGATTTGTCATTTTTTTAGGTGTCGGAAAAAATTTAACAGTTTACCGGGCCAAAGCAGTGTTTTTCCCTAATTGTGACCAGATTGATCCATGTTGTTCAATAAATCTTTTAGAATACGGACCGTGGAATCTTGACCCTCTCCGTATTCCTTTTTAAAATGAAGACACAGGACGAAGCGTTTTAATATTAAGGAGTGAAAAATGAACAAAACGTCTTTTTTGACCATCGTAGCTTCTGTCATGACTCTGATCGTACTGATGCCACCCAGCAATAAAATATGGTTGAATCGTTGGGAAATGCTGCTTCAGTCGGGCGGAATCGAAAAAGGCGTTTCTGCTGAGAAAAATCCGGAAAATCAAACCACCCTGTGCTGTTACATAAAAGAACGGTCAGAAGGGTTGGCGACGGAATGATGGATATATCCTCTTTGGAAGAGTTGCACCATGGCAATCACCAATGCTGAATACGGGTGTTAATCTTCTCCAAGATTAACACCTTATTTACTTTTCTTTTTGCCCGTTTCTTTCTTCATCAGGGGTGCTGAGACGGAGGTGAGGACTGATGAAAAGTTTGACATCCTGGTTGTCCCGATCGGATCAATTTTTGATTCAACTGGTGAATTGCCATTTCAAGTGTCGTTTGTTGGATTGGATCATGCCCCGGGTGACCCATCTGGGAGGGGCCACGGCGACCATCGTTTTTTTGTTGGGCTGGATCCTTTTTATGCCCAAGCCGGTGAAAGGATGGGCGTTGGAGGCATTGATTGCGCTGGGGACAAGCCATTTGGCCGTCCGGTTTTTGAAAAAGTATAAGCCGAGAATCCGTCCTTATCTGAAATTAACGCATTTGCACACATTTCCAAATCCGCTGACGGATTATTCCTTTCCTTCCGGCCATACAACCGCCGCTTTTTCCATCGCCATGACATTTGCCCTTCATTCGTCCGTCATGATGATGATTTTGATTCCATATGCCATGATCATTGGATTCTCCCGCATGTATCTGGCTTTGCATTATCCGACCGATGTGTTGATCGGGACCTTCCTGGGAAGCAGTTTTGCTTTCATCGTGGTCAATCTGTTTGAGAGGATATAAAAGGGAGAGAATTTCCTTTTTTTGATTCATTCTTTTTTCTTTTCTAAAAAATATGGTAGAATAAGCGTATCTAAATATCTAATTACCCCATAAAATGTTGGGGTTTTTTCTTTCTTCAGGGGATGTTTGGCTTTCATGACATAAAAATTAGCTGAAAATTTTATATAGTGTTACATATGTGGCGAAATTTGATCAGGAGTCAGGGATGGTGAAGAACGTGGACTATATTCATCCAATTCAAATCGGGGAATTGCTCCGGAAAAAGAGAAAGGAATTGGGCCTGAGGCTGGAAGATCTGGCCGACGATTTCATCTCTCCTTCCACGATCAGCAATATCGAACGGGGAATCACTTATGTCAATGAAGAGAAAGTGCGGTACATTGCGGAAAAGTTAAATGTGAATTTGGACCGGGCCCATGATTTGCTGGCCAAAGAAAAACAAGAAGAAGAACAAATGGTTTTAAAGTTGACCGCCATCGAGAGCATGGTGGATTTAATGAATCCGGACAAGGGATTGGAACGTCTTCGCAAATTGGATGTGCCCGCCAATCATAAGCTGGCCGGCATGATTCATTTTTTGCGGGGGAAAATTTATTTAAAGAAGAAAAACTGGGTGAAGGCCAAAAATTACTTTCTGGAAGCGATCCGGATCATGGAACAACGGGAAGACCGCTCCATGTCCAACATCAAAGCAGCCAGTTACCATGAGTTAAGCCGCATTGCTTATGAAAACAAAGAATGGAATCAAGCATTGAGCTATATCGAGGAAGGAATCAGCCACTTCAAGGAAGAGGGACAACGGAACCATTACAAATATCTTTTGCAGGTTTCACGCATCATTTATCTGAATGAAGCCAACCGTCTGGAAGAAGCGTTGCGCCAAATCGAAAAATTCTGGAAAGAGATCGGCTGCATCGAGAGCATCGATACCGTGCTGGAATTATACATGGTCCGCATCAAGGTGTTGATGAAGTTGAAGCTGTATGACGAGGCCATCCGGTATGCGGTCCAAGGGATCGAACTGGCGAGGATCAACAAGAAAGTGGCAAAAGCGTGCGAATTGTGGCAATTGATGGGCAAGGTGTATTTGTTGATCAAAAAATGGGAAGAGGCCGAAGATTGTTTCCTGACGGTCTTGAGCCTGCAGGAAAAACTGAAAAACGATCTGTTAAAAATCCGGGGGCAAACGTACTTGGGCCTCAGCTATTTGGGGCAAAACCGGTGGAGCGAGGCGGAGGAAGTCTTGCAAGAAGCCGGTTCGGGCTGCGAACGATCCCAGCAGACGGAAGTGAGCCGGGAAACGTACATGGCTTTGGGCGATTGTTATCTGCAACAAGCCAGATATCAAGAAGCGATTTTGTATTATGAAAAAGCCCGGGAGTTGGCAGGAAAGGAAGGCGACCGGGAGGGGGAGCACAAAATCATTTTAAAACTGGCACAATGTTATGAACGGGTGGATTTTACCAAGTTTCAGGAGTATGTGACCGAGCTTTACAAAATCGAGATGGCCGTGGAACAAGGAAAAGAATTGTCCGTCCGTTGATTTTTCAAACCGTTTTCCTCCACCTGAACGGGACAAACAGGTGGAGGAATAAAATTATTTCCGGCTGTTGTAATACATGACCCGGCCGTTAAACAAGTGGAGTTCCCCCTTTAACTGTTTGGCAAAAAACTTGGAAAACTCATTTCCTTTGGCAAGGTCCCCGTGGGACGCATTGGAAGGAAGAACGATTTGGATATAATGGACGCCTGACGCTTCTTCCCGGCTTGTTCCGATGATTAAACCGTTGTATTTGTCCGGGCTTTTGCCTTTGAGGTGCAGATAAGAAATGCCGTCTTGCTCTTCTTGGCTTACCTCATAAGGGAAAGCCGCCGCTTCATAAGACCATCCCAATTGTTTTCCCGTCAGGCCGGTCATTTCGCAGTAGGTGTCGAGCAACTGTCTGACGCCGTCCAAATCAATGGTTTCTTGGTTGGAACCGGGAACCAGTTTTATGTATGCGCTTTTACTCACGGCGATCGCTCCTTCATATCAATGCTTTTTTTGTTATATTAACATGTGTGTGAATATTTCATCAAATCATTCGATATTTTGTTGGCTTGATCAATAAATTTATGTTTGAGCATGATAAAATGCGGGTATATATTATTTATCTTCTGTATTTTAGGATTCGAGTTTAAAATGATATTCTTCTAAATTAAAGTGAGGAGGAGATAAGATGAGTCTTTATGAACGTTTGTATGACGAGGCAGAACAGGCCAAAGTGCGATTTGTCGGTTTTATTTCGGATAACGGCCGTTATGATTATGGCATCGTCTACACCAATATGTTCTTTGGAAAGCCGTTAGTGGTTTGTATGCAGACAGGACGCTCCTCGTTGCTTTCTTTAGAAGACGCCGAAAATTTAGATTATTTGCAAAGGATTTTTCATCTCCGATCCATGGATGAAGCGAGAGAAGTTTCGATCTTTTTGAAAAGCTGTCTCCCGGCGTTGGGGAACCAGGCAGAGCGGGAATATTGACCAGAAAGAGCAAGTCTCCGGATTTGCTCTTTTTTAATGGAAAAATGAAGAATATGCCATCCTGACCTCTCCTTTGACAAAATTAGTATATCATAATATACTATTAGTACATCATAATTGAATCGTTTTCACTCTTTATGTGATGTTATTGGAGGGGGTTCCTGTGTTGGAAGTCATCGTATGCCAAACCTGTGACAAAGTGATTGCTTATGTCGAATCAGAAAAAGCAGGCACCTTGTACGGTTCCTGCCGGGGTTGCGAAGACCATCCGTCCAAATCGTGCGAAAAACAAGCGGAAGGCGTGGCTTAAAGATAAAGAAGGACAAAGGTGGGTATAAAAAAAGCCGCTTCAAGCGGCCTTTTTTTATTCAATCACCCGGATCATTTTCACGTTCGGATCTTCCGTTCCTTTGACAGGCAATCCGGCTTGAATGTGCTTTTTGATATAGTCGATGTTTTCTTCCGTGATCCGTTCCCCCGGCGCAAAAACAGGGATCCCGGGCGGATAAATCATGATGAATTCGGCGCTGATTCTTCCGGCGGCTTCTTCCAACGGAACCGACACCGTCGGGCTGTAAAACGCTTCGCGCGGCGACAGAACCAGTTCCGGAATTTCCGGGGTTTGAATGGGAACATGATTGGAACGTCCGGGTTGATAAAAATGATCGGATAAATCCTGAAGGGCATCTATTAACGGAAGGATCGTTTCTTCGTTGTCACCGGGCGTGACCAGACACAAAATGTTGTATAAATCGCTCAACTCGACTTCAATGCGATGATGTTCCCGCAACCATTTTTCTGCATCATATCCGGTGATGCCCAAGTGTTTTAAATGGATGAGCAGTTTGGTTTCATCGATGTCATACAATGCATCACTTCCCAGCCATTCTCTCCCGATGCAATGCAGCCCGGGGATTTCATTGATCCGTTTTCTTGCCGTATCGGCCCAATACAGTGTTTGTTCAATGATCTCACTGCCGTTGACGGCCAGATAACGGCGGGCCGTATCAAGGGATGCCAAAAGCGGATAGGAAGTGGAGGTGGTCGTCAACATGCTGATAATGGCTTGCACCCGGTGGGGATTGACCAGTCCTTCCCGCAAGTTGAGCACTGAGCTTTGCGTGAGCGATCCGCCCAATTTGTGGACACTGGTTGCGGCCATGTCCGCACCGGCATCCATTGCCGACAAAGGCAACCGGTCATGAAAATGGGTGAGCACGCCGTGTGCTTCATCCACCAAAACGGGAATGCCGTGCCGGTGGACAACCTCGACAATTTCTCGCAGATTCCCGGCGATACCGTAATAAGTGGGATTGATGACCAGCACCGCTTTGGCATCCGGATGTTGGTTCAGCGCTTTTTGCACCTGACATGCGGTGATGCCGTGGGCGATTCCGAGCCGTTCATCCATTTCCGGGTGGACAAAAACCGGGTAAGCACCAGCCAGAATAATGGCGGTGATCACGGATTTGTGCACGTTTCTTGGCACAATGATTTTTTCTCCCGGACGGACGACGGACATCACCATGCTCATGATCGCTCCGCTGGTTCCCTGGACGGAAAAGAAGGTGTGGTCGGCCCCGAAGGCTTCGGCAGCCAGCTCCTGAGCTTCCTTGATCGCCCCTTTGGGAAGATGCAAATCATCCAATGGCTCTATGTTAATGAGGTCGATCGACAGGATGTTCGACCCGACAAACTGACGAAATTCCGGATCCATTCCCTGCCCTTTTTTATGGCCGGGGATGTGGAATTGCAGCGGTTTTTTTTGTGAGTGTTCAATCAGCTTGGAAAACAGTGGTGTTTGATATTGTCTTTGATTCATTGCTGTTGCCTGCCTTTACAAGTAAATCATGCACGACCGTTAGTATAACAAAAAGCATTCTTAAACAAAAGAAAAAAATCCATAAAAAAACCTGCAAAACCCTCAGGATTGCAGGCAAGAATCAAGTCAGGAAGAAACTGCCAACCGATACAAAGGATAAAGCGTTTGAAAAGCCGATTCACTGCGTTGGATGATTTCTTCGCCTTTTAAGGTAACCGCTTCTTCCCGGGGGATGAGAATTCCGCACAAAAACTCGGCTTTTTTCACCTTTTCCAGGCGGTCCAACCCTTTTTCCACATCCCAATCCTTTTTGGGAGTGGTTTTGGGAACGGTGTGATCTTCCGAAATGTGGAAGTGGTCAGGAATCGCCGGCCAGATTTCGTCCAATTGCGCACGAAGGCTGCGGGCAAAATCGGGTTTGCGGCCGCATTCATAAATCAAAGCAAACCAGATGAAAAGATGCGTGTCGCGGATTCCCAGTTGAAAGTGCGGATGGGCTTTATACCCGCGTTTGTTGGCGGCCCAGGCCATCCAAGTTTCATCTGGCGGATTCACGGTCCGGCGGGCATGTTTTGCAATGTGCAGATAAAAAGGTTCCCCGATCATTTGCTCAAGAAACGGGGTGATTTGTTCCCCGATGCTTTCAAATTTCGGCCGGATCCGTTTCTTTAACTCTTCCATGCGTTCTTCAAGGCCGTTTACCTGAAAGACGGCAAAATCTTCTTCCGTAAACGAAGGAATTGCCATCGATGTTCACCACCTTTTTTCCGTTTTGATCACTATCTTACCACAAGGCCATTTCATTCTGAAAATCATCCACATTGTCAAGTGTCGTTCCGTTTGCAAGTTTTTAAGCATAGATTATAGAAAATCAGGACCTCGGATTCCGCGGGGACAAAAACGTTTTTTCCGGGCAGGTTTATTTCTTGAAAAACAGGCAATGCTGTAGCCAAGCAACAAGATGGCAGGCATCCTAAGATACCCGATTAAAAAATAAGGGGTGTAGCGGAACCATGGAGGATTTGATGAAGGCTTACCGTTGTCGGGATGCGGAAGAAAGGATCCTGGTGTTGAGAATGGAGTTGGATTATGAGTTGTTGAACCTGTACGACGCTCTCAAAGAGAACCATCCCCATAAAATCGACCAATGCAAAGCGCGACTGGAGGAAATCAGAAAAGAGATGATGATGCTGGAAGCATTATGATTTGCATCCGGACCCGCTCACGTGGGTCTCTTATTTATGGCGGAAAATTATTTAAATATTATAAAAATTAAAAGGAATGAGAATTGTTGATCGTGCAAAGACCGGCAAAAGGCTCAACCTGCTGAAGATGTATATAAGCATATCTGTGGAATATATTCATATATCAATCCGCTTGATGCTTAGTTGTGTCTGTTATAAAACAATTTCGTCTATTTATCCAAGACAGGAAACGGGTCTGATTTTGTCGAAACTGTTACATGCAAGAATTTTTACAGAGATAATGCACTTTTAATTTAAGACATCCAGAATCCGATTTGAGGAGGCGTTGGAATGGAATGGAAATTGACGAGAGAACCGCTTGCTTCATTGTCTGCGGATGCGATTGTGGTTTTTCATTTTCAAAAGCGCGAATCCTTGTTGGGCGTCACCCGGGAAATCGATGAAGCACTCGGTTTTCGAATTTCCAATCTCATTTCGCTGGGGGAAATCACCGGAAAGTTCGGCGGGATTACGACTCTTCACAATTGGGGGAAAATTCCGTCCGGTCGTGTCTTTGTCGTCGGGTTGGGCAAAGAGGACAAACTGGATTTGCCGGCGTTTAAAGATGCCGTGGCGGCCGTGGCCCGCACCGCCAAAAAGAAAGGCATTGACAGTTTGGGAATCGGTTGTCCCTCCTTGGTCATTGAAAGATACAATCCGGTTGATGTCGTACAATCGGTTGTTGAAGGCATGGAATTGGGCACTTATGAGCATCACACCTATAAACAAGAGCAATCGAAAAAGAAAATCAACGCGGTTTGGATTTCTGACGCAACGCTCCGGGAACCAGCGTTTGAAGCCGGAAAACAACGCGGCCAAATCTTTTCCAGGGCCACCAATTACGCCCGTTATCTGGTGCATGAACCGAGCAACCGCATGACTCCGGACCAATTGGCCGACGAAGCAAGAAAAATCGCCGAAAAACGCAATTTGAAAGCCGAGATCATCACCAACGGCCGGTTGGAGGAGCTGGGGATGAGCGGGTTATTGAGTGTGGCGCAAGCCGGAGCCCATGATCCGTACATGCTTGTGCTGACGTATCAAGGTGAGCCGGACAGCCAGGAAATGCTGGGGCTGATTGGAAAAGGAATCACGTTCGACTCCGGAGGATTGCAAATTAAACCGGCACGCGGGATGGAGGAAATGAAAGACGACATGGCCGGGGCGGCGGCGGTCCTGGCGGCGATGGATGCCATCGGGGAATTGCAGCCGCACTGTAATGTATGCGCTGTCATTCCGGTGTGCGAAAACGGAGTGGGCACGAAAGCATACCGTCCCGGCGATGTGATTTCCACCTTCAGCGGCAAGACGGTTGAAATCCAACACACCGATGCGGAAGGCAGAGTGGTGTTGGCCGATGCGATCGCTTATGCAAAACGGCTGGGAGTGACCCGGATCGTTGACGTTGCAACGTTAACCGGGGCGATTCAAGTGGCGTTGGGTTATGAAGTGACCGGTTTGATGAGCAATGATGAAGAGTGGGCGGAGGAAGTGAAAGCAGCCGCACGCATCGCGGGGGAACGGGTATGGGAGCTTCCGTTGTACGAAGAATATGATGAATATCTGAAGAGCGATATTGCCGACTTGAAAAATGAAGGAGGTTTTCCGGCCGGAGCCATCCAGGGGGGCATGTTTTTAAAAGCTTTTGCCGGAGACACCCCGTTTGTCCATTTGGATATCGGCGGAACGGTGCAGGCCCCCAAAGAAAAAGGGATTTTTGTCAAAGGGGCAACCGGCGTGATGGCGCGCACGTTGATCCAACTTGCCGTCCGGTTGGGATGAGGGGATCTTTTTTTCCGGAGTGACAAGGAATGCCGAGGCAGCGTGTGGAAATCAACAGGAAAGAACGAAAGCATTGTGGGTGGAATCGGTGAGTTTGACCAAAGTGTTTGCCCACCGGGGCTTTTCGGGGGCGGCTCCGGAAAATACGTTGTCTGCCTTTGAAAAAGCCGTGGAAGCCAAGTCGGACGGCGTGGAGTTGGATGTGCATTTAAGCCGCGACGGGCATGTGATTGTGATGCATGATGAAACAGTGGACCGTACCACCGACGGAACCGGATGGATCAAAGACATGACGCTGGCAGAGCTGAAACAACTGGATAGCGGAAGTTGGTTTCATCCGTCCTTTCAAAACGAGCCTGTCCCCACATTGGGTGAAGTGCTGGAAAGGCTTGAGGGGGCTTTCGTTGAGATCAACATTGAGCTGAAAAACGGCATCATCCGGTATCCCGGATTGGAACAAAAAGTGATTGCGGAAGTGGAACGGTTTCAAGTGCAAGATCGGGTCATTCTCTCTTCCTTCCGGCATGATTCGCTGTTGGCTGTGAAACAAGCCCGTCCCGACATGCAAACCGGAGCGCTTTATGTCTGCGGGATGGTCGATCCTTGGGTGTATGCAAAGTATTTGGGGGTGGATGCGGTTCATCCGTACCATCGGGCTGTCACCGCTGAGATGATTGATGGTTGCCACCGGCATGGAATCCGGGTCCGCCCGTATACGGTGAATGAGGAAGAAGAGATGAAACGGTTGGTGGAGGCCGGGGCGGATGCAGTGATCACCAACGATCCGGACCGGATGAGAAAGTTGCTATCGTCAAAGAAAAAGTGATAAAATATGGACGTGAACGGCGCCTTTACCTCAGGCGCTTTTTGTCTTTACAGGAGGAGAAGTCCATGAAAATCGGTTGTCACATCAGCGTTGCCAAAGGATTTTACAAAGCTGCGCAAAAAGCCCGCGAATTGGGAGCGGATTCGTTTCAGGTGTTCACGAAAAATCCGCGTGGCTTACGCCCCAAAAAATTAAATCACACGGATGCCGAACGGGGAAGGCAATTTTGCGAAGAGCACGGCATTTCGTTGGTTTGCCATACACCTTATATCACCAATTTGTCCACCCCCAAACCGGATCTTCATGAAGTGACCATTCGTTCCATCAAAGAAGATTTGATGATTGCCGAAGCATACGGTGCCGTCGGAGCAGTGGTCCATTGCGGAAAACATGTGGGGGAAGGGGAAGCGTACGGCCGTGAAAGAATGGTGGAGACGCTGAACAAAATTTTGGCGGATTATGAAGGAAACACCAAGTTGCTACTGGAAAACACCGCCGGGCAAGGCAGCGAATTGGGTCTGACGATTCAGGAGCTTGTCGACATTCGGGAAGCCACCGATGCGCCGGAGAAAATCGGGTTCTGTTTTGACACATGTCACGGGTTTGCCGCCGGAATCTGGATGGAAGAAACTTTTTCAGACCTTGTGAACGAAATGGAAAAGACGAAGTATCTTGAAAATTTGGTGGCGATTCATTTTAATGACAGCAAAGCCCCGGCCGGAAGCCGGAAGGACCGGCATGAAAAAATAGGAAAAGGGGAAATCGGGGAAAAAGCCTTGTCCCTGTTTCTGAAAGAACCACGTTTTGAAGGATTGCCCGTGGTTCTGGAAACGCCGGTGGAGGATGAACAAGAATACAGTGAAGAGATGAAATATCTCCATCAATTGAAAGGATAAAAGGGGTGTAAGATGTTGGCATGGCTCAATAACTGGTTGAATTCTTTACCGATTTCAGGTATTTATCTCGTGATTTTGGTGTTAACGGCCATGATTTACAAAACGGCGTTTGCGGTCCGGCTGCCCGTGTTGAAAACGGTGCTGGTTTACATCACCTTGGCTGTCGGCTGTTGGCTGCTCGCCCTTTTTCATCTGATGGGACTGCCCATCGTTCCCGCACTGCTGGTCACGGTGGTGTTGATTGCAGTGACGCGGTTGCGGCTTTACCTGGTGCGAAAGAAAGAACAAGACGAAAAAATGGCGTGAACTCAGGGAGAGATGACCATGCAACTCAAAGATGCTCTGTTTAACTGGTTGCAAATCCAAGTGGTTCAGGATGCAAGGCCCAGTGATCGTTCTGCACGGGACACCGTGCAGTTTTTTGAAGAAATGCTGCGGGAAGATCACCGCGTGGAACATTTGGAAAAGAGAAAAGAAAAAGACCGGTATGTGGTTTGTTATCAGGTGGATGGAGAAGAAAGAGAGGAGATTTTTTCCAAAGACACGGCGGAACAATTGCTCCGCGACATCATGGCGGAACCAAAGTACAATCAAGTCTTTGAGGATTGATTTTTTTTTCTTTCCGTCACTTGTTTGGTGATTCGTTCGTGGCATTGCGGACAAATTTGAATCCGGTGCGGATGCTTTTTGATTTTTTTCTCCGTGAGCGGGTCCGGACGGAAAACCTGGTCACACAAAATGCAAATCACTTTCATGAGGCATCTTCCTTTAACAGATCAAATGGGCTATTTTCTAGTATACTACATTTATGAAAGCGGAAGGCAAGCAAGTTTGATCAATTGATTAATAAAAGAAAAAGAAGAAAAGCAAACATGGGAAAATCCCGATGTTTGCTTTTTTATTTCAGCCGCTGTTGATCTTCCTTCGAGGGGGGTTGTTCGTTTTTCTCGGTTTCCCTGGAAGGTTGCGGAACGATGCGGGCTGCGATTTCGGCCAGTTCTTCCATCACTCCTTGAACCGGACGGCCGTTTTGAAGATCTTCATTCAATTCCCGGATCCGCTGTGTGATGTCGGGGTCTGCGGTGACCAGCGCATTGGCTCCTTGCGGATCTTCTTTCAGGGCTTGGGCCACCGTATATTTGATGGTGCCGGTTCTTCCCCGGTCCAGGGTCGGATCCAAATCCACCCCGACAATGGTGTATTTACCAAGAACGATGGCGGAGGCCCCTTTGACGTTCGGGACGTTTTGAGCAATAGTTACCAGGCGGTTTGCAACGGCCTGGGATGACTGGTCTTTCTTTTCGTTCGGAGCGGTCTGCCGGACTTTCACGGTTTGCGGGGGCTGATTGGGCGAAGGCGATGCATTGTCCGCCGGCGGTTCATTTTTTTGCGAGCAAGCCGAAAGAATCAAGGCGATGCCGGCAAGACCGCTGATGGTTTTCAGAAGTGTGTTCATCCGATCCCACTTCCCTTCCGTATATTTGTGTTTATTTTGTCCGAAAACGGAACTTCCATGTACCGTTTTGCTGAAAAGCGCGTTTTCAGTGTAGAATGAGCATAAATGCGATGAATGAGATGGGGTGAGAAGATGAAGGTGGAATCTTTCGTTTTGGGGCCGGTGATGGTCAACACCTGGTTGCTTTATCTGCCGGATGAAAAACGCGGTGTGGTGATTGATCCGGGCATGGAGCCGGCACCGTTGGTTGAACGGATTCAGGAATTGGAACTCAAGATTGAAGCAGTGCTGTTGACGCACGCTCATTTTGACCATATTGGCGGGCTGGAAGAGGTTCGTTCATTGACCGGGGCTCCGGTCTATGTCCATGAGGCGGAAGCGGAGTGGCTGACCAATCCGGATTTAAACGGCTCTGCGTTTTTCGGGTTGCCGAAAGTGCAGGCCAAACCGGCGGATCATTTGCTGAAAGGCAAAGAGGTCCTGACTTTGCTCGGAAAATCATGGGAAGTGCTACATACACCGGGCCATTCGCCAGGCAGCGTGACTTATGTGGTCGATTCCCTTTTATTGAGCGGTGATGTCTTGTTTCAAGACTCCGTCGGGCGGACGGATTTGCCGGGAGGGGATCACGAGACCCTGATGCGCACCATTCATGACATCATCATGGAGTTTCCCGAAGAAACCCGTGTTTTGTGCGGACACGGCCCGGAAACCACGATCGGAAGGGAACAGATGCATAATCCGTTTGTAACCGGAATGCTGTGAAAAAAGGTTTAAAGAGTCCGGCCGTTGACATATACTTTGGACAACGAAGCAATGAGTCCATCATCAAAGGGGGTTTGCAATGAACAAGCGACAAGCCGTCATTGTTGCGGTTTTGGCTGCCGCGGTGGCAGGGGCCGTCTTCATGACTGTTGACAAACCAAAAGAAAATCCGGCTTCCGCGATGAACCGGGCGGTGTGCCAGGGAGAACCCAAACCGGTGCAAGGTTTTTGCGCGCCCAATTTTAAGCTGCCCACCTTATCCGGGGAAGAAGTGGAGTTGTATCAAAACGAGGGAAAACCGACCGTCGTGAATTTCTGGGCGACCTGGTGCCCTCCTTGCAAGGAGGAGATGCCCTATTTCCAAAAACTGCATGAAACATACGGCGAGAAGATCAATGTGATCATGGTGAATGAAACTGCGATGGAGCGTGATGAAAGCGATGTCAAACCTTATCTTGACAACCACCGGTACACGTTTCCGGTCGCCCTGGACCGGGGCCGGAACGGGACGGTGGTCGGTGTGGACCAATATCAATTGTTCAATATTCCCGCCACGTTTATCATCAATGAAAACGGCAAAATCACCCGGCACTTTATGGGAGGCGTTTCCGAAAAGCAGCTTTTCTCTGCGGTGCAAGAACTGATGCAATGAAATAGGGAGGGAAGAAATCATGGTTGAGCAAGTCAGCTGGTGGTTGGCTTTTGGAGCGGGGGTGCTTTCCTTTGTCTCTCCGTGCTCATTGCCGCTGTATCCGTCCTATCTTTCCTACATCACGGGAATTTCCGTCAACCAGCTGAAGGAAAAACGCCGGATGCAGGAGGTCATGTTGCATACCGTTTTTTTCCTCATCGGTTTTTCCATGATTTTTTATGCCATCGGATTCAGCGCGAGCTGGTTTGGTGCTTATTTTAAAGAATATCAAGATCTGATGCGGATGCTGGGGGCCGTTCTCATTGTGGCGATGGGTTTGTTTATGCTGGGGATTTTCCGACCCGCTTTTTTAATGCGTGAGTATAAATGGCAGGTGTCCAAAAAAAATGTCAGCTATTTGGGCTCGCTGGCCGTGGGGATCGGTTTTTCCGCCGGATGGACCCCCTGCATCGGCCCGATTTTTGCCGCCATCATTACGTTTACGACTTTGAATCCGGAAATGAGATTTGTCTATGTGACGGCTTATATTTTGGGATTTTCGATTCCATTTTTGCTGATGGCATTTTTCATGGGAAAAACCCGTTGGATTTTGCGGTATTCGGAAAAATTGATGAAGGCCGGAGGGGCCTTGATGATTTTGCTGGGGGTTTTGTTATATACTGATCAGATGACGGTTTTCACTGCCTGGCTGGCAAAAGTCACAGGTTTTCAAGGATTTTGATTTGAGGTACATTGAATTAGAAAGTCGGGTGAGGCCATGGACAAAAAAACGAGGTACTGGGTGCGGCGCATCTTGTTTCTTGTGATGGTGGTTTTAATTGGTTATGCTTTATATCAGGCCGTGACCCAGGATTCAAAAAGCGGATTGCAGGAAGGAGAACCGGCACCCAACTTTACCCTGACGACATTGGACGGGAAAACGGTGCAGCTGAGCGATTACAGGGGAAAAGCCGTTTTACTCAATTTCTGGGGGACATGGTGCGAACCCTGCCGCACGGAAATGCCCGCGCTGCAAAATGCTTATGAACAGTACAAAGACCAGGGGTTTGAGGTGTTGGCCGTCAATATTGCGGAAACCGATGTGGCTGTTTCTTCTTTTGTGGAGCAATATCAATTGAAATTTCCGGTTTTGTTGGACCGGAATCGTGAAGTCACTGAGCTTTACGGCATTGTTCCGATTCCGAGCTCTTTTTTCATTGACCAGGATGGAAAGATCCGCAAGATCGTGGAAGGGCCTTTGAACCTGGATCAACTTCGCATTCATATTTTACCCATTTTACCAAAGGAGTGACCGGTGTGAGAAAATATCAGGATATTGAAGCCAAAGAATTAAGCAAGGCTTTTGATCCGGAGCAATATGTGGTGGTAGATGTGCGCACGGATGAGGAATATCAGGAAGGGCATATCCCCGGGGCTGCCCATATTCCGTATGATGAAATGGAAAACCGTTTTCATGAATTGGAACATGCCAAAGACAAGCCGGTCTTGCTGGTTTGCCGGAGCGGACGGCGGAGTGTGATCGCGGCAGAGGTTTTGGCCCAAAAAGGATTTGAACAATTGTTTAATTTAAAAGGTGGAATGTTGGAATGGAACGGACCCGTCAGCAAAGAGTAAGCGTTGCGGAAAATATTTTGGAATTGGTGGGCCGGACCCCGCTGGTCAAATTGAACCGTCTGGTTCAACCGGACTGGGCGGATGTGTATGTGAAGCTGGAAAAATTTAATCCCGGCGGAAGTGTCAAAGACCGTACGGCGTTGAACTTGATCCTGGATGCGGAAAAACGGGGAGTATTAAAACCGGGGGCAACCATTATTGAGCCCACCAGCGGCAACACCGGGATTGGATTGGCACTGGTCGGTGCCGCGCGCAACTATGAAACCATTTTGGTCATGCCGGACAATATGAGCGAGGAACGGATTAAACTCTTAAAAGGCTACGGAGCCAAAGTGGTGTTGACACCGGGCAGGGAAAGAATGCCCGGGGCGATTAAGAAAGCGGAAGAACTGGCCAAAGAAATCCCGAATTCCTTTATGCCTTATCAGTTCCAAAACGAAGCCAATCCGGAAGTTCACCGCAACACGACCGGACCGGAAATTTTGGAGCAGATGGAAGGAAAGATCGATGCATTTGTGGCAACGGCCGGTACGGGAGGAACCATTACAGGAACCGGAGAATATTTAAAATCTCATTTGCCGGATTTATTTATTGCGGTGGTCGAACCCAAAAACTCCCCCGTTCTGGCGGGCGGCAAACCAGGACCGCACCAAATTCCGGGGACAAGCCCCGGGTTTATCCCGCCGGTTTTGAATCAGTCCATTTATGATGAAATTTTCCATGTCAGTGATGAAGACGCCATTGAAACCACCCGCAAGTTGGCCTGCCAAGAAGCCCTGCTGGTCGGCCCTTCATCAGGCGCGTCGGTGTGGACGGCTCTTCAAGTGGCGAAACGGTTGGGAAAAGGCAAGAGAGTGGTTTGCATGGCCCCGGATACCGGCGAACGGTACCTGAGCACCAATGTGTTTGATTTCTCATGAAGGGAGCTTGTCATGAGCGATACTCTTTTGGCCGGGTTGATTCAGGAAATTGAATCGACACGCCGTCGTGCCATCTCTTTTCCCCGGTTTATGGAACAGGCGTTGTATCATCCGGTATGGGGTTATTATGCAAAGGAACAGACCAAATTGGGGAAAAAGGGTGATTTTTTCACCAATGCGCACGTGGGTGACTTGTTTGGCAAGGTGCTCAGCCGGTTTTTTGCGGACTGGCTGAAAAGAAACCAAATCCGGTCCCGTTGGACGATTGTCGAATGGGGAGCCGGCGACGGCCGGATTGCCGGACAGTTTGCGCAAGGGTTGATGGAGCAGGGGTTTTCCCCGGAAGAGATTTCTTTTTACTTAATCGAAACCAGCCCGTATCATTGCCGTTTGCTGGAAGAACGCTTTTCTTCTTCCCCGGTCGGTTTTCAGATTGTCAGCCGCTTGAGCGACATTCCTGCACGGCCTTTCTCATTTATTTACAGCAACGAGCTGGTTGACGCTTTTCCGGTTCATCGGATAAAAAAAGAGCAGGGCGGATGGACCGAGGCGTTTGTGACCACCATGCACCGGAAGCCTTATTTGAAGGAAGAGTGGCTTCCTTTGTCGGAAGACAGTCCCGTCCGTCAACAAATGGAAAGTTGGCTGAGGAAATTAAAAGAAGGCCAAGAAACGGAAATTTGTTTGGCGGCGCGTGACTGGCTGCGGGAAATTGCAGGCTGGATGGAGCAAGGAGTGCTGGTCACCATTGACTATGGCGGGACCGGTGAACAATTGCTGCAAAAGGGAAAAACCATCCGCGCCTATCAAGCGCATCGGATTTGCCACGATTTATATTCGGATCCGGGGGAAAAGGATCTTACATATGACGTGAATTTTTCCCATTTGATCGAATGGGGCCGGGAGGCCGGGTTTACGGGGGAGCAGTTATGGTCCCAGTCCCGGTTTTTGATTCAGGCAGGCGTGTTCGACTGGCTGCCTGAAGTCCCCGGAAGGGATCCGTTTGGCAAGGATGCAAAGCGGGTTCGGGCCATCAAGCAGCTGATTCATCCCGAAACCATGGGCGAAGCATTCCAAGTGCTCATCCAGACCAAATCCACTGGCTGAAAAAAATGAAAATGAAAGAGGATGAAAGATGATCATTAAACCGAAATTTCGCGGCTTTATCTGCACAACGGCCCATCCGGTTGGTTGTGCGAAGCAAGTGCAAAACCAGATTGATTATGTCCAAAGCCGGCCCAAAATTGACGGGCCGAAAAAAGTGCTGGTCATCGGTTCTTCAACCGGTTACGGACTGGCTTCCAGAATTGTGGCGGCTTTTGGTTGCGGAGCCGACACCATCGGGGTGTTTTTTGAAAAACCCAGTGTGAAAAACCGGACGGCCACGGCAGGTTGGTACAACACGGCGGCTTTTGAGAAAGAAGCCCGTAAAGCCGGATTGGTGGCGGAAAGCATTAACGGGGATGCATTCAGCAAAGAGATCAAAGAACATACGATCAAAAAGATCAAAAACCGTTTGGGGGGCAAAGTGGACATGGTGGTTTACAGCCTGGCGGCTCCCCGGCGGGTTCATCCGGAAACGGGAGAGACTTTCCATTCCGTTTTGAAACCGATCGGAAAACCCTTTACCAACAAAGCGGTGGATTTTCACAGCGGTCACGTTTCCGAAATGACGATTGAACCGGCCACCGAAAAAGAGATTTATGACACCATTCAGGTCATGGGCGGGGAAGATTGGCAGATGTGGATGGATGCTTTGAAAGAAGCGGATGTGTTGGCAGAAGGCGTCACCACCATTGCCTATTCCTATATCGGTCCGGAACTGACTTTCCCCATTTACCGGGAAGGGACCGTCGGAAAAGCCAAAGACCATTTGGAAAAAACCGCTCATGAACTGGATGCAAAACTGAAAGACTTGGGCGGACGGGCGTTTGTGTCTGTCAACAAAGCCCTGGTGACGCAATCGAGTGCCGCGATTCCGATTGTTCCGCTTTACATTTCCATCTTGTACAAAGTGATGAAAGAAAAAGGGTTGCACGAAGACTGCATCATGCAAATGTACCGCCTCTTTTCGGAAAGACTTTACCGGAGCGGGGAAGTGCCCGTGGATGAAAAAGGGCGCATCCGGATTGATGATTTGGAAATGCAGCCGGAAGTGCAGCAAGCAGTGATGGAGCAGTGGAAGTTGATCGACAGCACCACGTTGGAAGAAATTTCGGATATTGAAGGGTATCGACACGATTTCTTCCAGCTGTTTGGTTTTGAAACAGAGGGCGTCGATTATGATCAGGAAGTCGATCCGGCCGTGAACATTCCGAGTATCGATGAAGCATGAAAAAGAGCCGTCAAAACAAGACGGCTCTTTTCTTTTGCTTTCCCACAAAGAAAAGAGCCGCCGGGATGAGGTTTTTTTAAAGTGAAAACGCTTTGCAATCTTTTCGTAAATATTACATCATGAAAGTGGCATACCCAACCATACCGATAAAGGAAATAAACATATAACCACCAAACAGATACATATATGTTTTTTCCGTGAAACGCATGTAACCCAATACCGTGAAGAGGATGGTTTGTGCGATGAAAAGGAAGGCCGGGATGTACATTTGTCCAGCCAGGAACATGAGGGCGATCGCAAAAGCCCAGAACCCGAGAACACGAAACATGCGGTCCATGGTCCCACTCCTTTCTATGTACCCTGATACGTTGAGATCTCAGAAGACGATGACAGATTTATTATACCCTCAGTGTCATGCGGCTATCAAGCAAAGAAGAAAGGATGTTCCATGATGGAGACAATGCAAGTGAAAAAAACGGGGAAAACCGGATGGATCCGTTTTCACCGGCCGGAAGTCCGGAATGCAGTGAATCTGAAGATGATGGAAGAGTTGGAGTCCGTATGGAATGAATGGGAAAAGGATGAACAATTGCAGGCGGTTGTGTTTTACGGTGATGAGAAAGCCTTTTTGTCCGGTGGCGATGTGGGGGAATTTCACCAAATGACCAAAACGGAAGAAATCCGGCCTGTCATGTTGCGGATGGGAAAATTATTGGAACGGATTTATCAGTCGCGTTTGCTTTCGATTGCGGCAGTGGAGGGTCCTGCCGTGGGAGGCGGGTGTGAGTTTGCCGCCAGTTGTGACCTTTGTGTGGCTTCGGATTCGGCCCGGTTCGGGATGATCCAGGTGAATTTGCATATTACTTCCGGGTGGGGAGGCGCCAGCCGGTTGATGAAAAAAATCGGACCGGGACGGGCCTTGCCGGTTTTACTGTCCGGAAAAGTGATGGGGGCAATAGATGCTTTGGAGACGGGACTGGCCGATCAGGTATGGGAGCGTGACCGGTTTTGGGATGAAGTCAAGCGGTTTGTGGGTTCCCTGGTAAAAAGTTCCCCGGAAGTCACTGCCCGTTATAAATTGCTTGCCAAAGCGGTCCGGGAAGGTAAAGACACGGCCGAGCTTTTGCATCAAGAGGCGGAAAATTGTGCCGCTTTGTGGGAAAGCGAGAGTCACCATCAGGCGGTTTCCGCGTTTTTAAAGCGCACCCGCACGAAATGAGCAAGAGAAAACCGTACCTTGGATTTCTTTGATTTTCGCCAGCACGGGGGTATACTTCTACATCCGGATGGTAATAAAAATTAGTAGATCCATATACTATGATTTATATCAATTGCATATAGTAAGGATAAGGAAGTTGACCTTGTGTGAGAGGGGCTTAAGAGGGATAGGAGGTACGGTTTATGGCAGTGAAACGCCAGGATGCTTGGACTCCTGATGATGACATGATTTTGGCGGAAGTGACTTTAAGGCATATCCGGGAAGGAGGAACACAATTATCCGCATTTGAAGAAGTGGCCGAGAAGTTGGGCAGAACCCCGGCTGCCTGCGGATTCCGCTGGAACAGCACGGTGCGCAAAAAGTACGAATCCGCCATTCAAATCGCCAAGCAACAGCGGCAAAAGAAATTGCAGGAACGGGGCAAAACCGGTTACCGTTTCCGGCCGGATTCTTTGTCTTCCGAAAACATGGTCCAGTCCATTGATAAGATCATCCGCTTTTTGCGTCAATATAAAACAGAAGTGAGTGAACTGCAAAGGCAACAGCAACAATTGGAAAAGGAATTGAAGGAACGGGAAAACCAGATCCGGAAGTTGGAAAAAGAAAACCAAGAGATGAAAGAACAACTGAATGATGTAAAGAGCGATTACCGTCTTGTCAATGACGATTACCGCACCCTGGTTCAAATCATGGAGAGAGCCCGCAAGCTGGCGATCCAAGAGGAAGGGAATTTGCAAGACAAGAGCCGGTTGGGGGAAGAATCCCTGGAGCAAATCGACAAGTAAAAAAAGACCCGCATATTGAAACATGTGGGTCTTTCCGTTTATGGGTGTGAAAATTCCCTCATTCTTTTAAAGCGACCCCTTCCGGCAACCAAACATAGGGGCTTTCGCCGCGGTCGCGTTCCGGAAGGTATTTGACAGGGGTGAAGCCCATTTTTTTCCAAAACTCATCCGTCCGGCAACGGGCATTGGTTTTGACCGGCAATCCCAAACTTTTGGCGTAAGAGACCAGCGCTTTTCCCATGCCTTGCCCGCGAAACGGGGGCAACACTTCCAACTTCCAAATCTCATAATAATCCTGGGCGGGTGAAAAATAGCGGTCATATTTGGCGTCCACCCGGTATAAGCTGATTCTGGCCGCCAGCTTTCCATCTTGGTATATGCCGTAAAAAGGGGATTGGCTGTTGTTTTCCACCATATTTTCTTGCAGATCTTCCAACATGGATAATTCCGGAAGTCCGAACTCATGAAATTGTTGGAATTCCTCAAATGTTTTATAATTAATTTTTAATCTTTCGACTTTTAAAGCATTCATGGTTCCTGCCCCCTGAATTTTTAAGATTTTTATCCTTGTTTCCCCTATTTTACCACAAAACTTTGATTCATTTGAGAAGGAGTAAAAAACGTTTTTGTAGAACAATTTAAAATATAACCATTATTAATGATTATATTTATTTTAGAAAAAAGAGGTGAATTATGTCGATAAAAAAGGTGCTTATTGCAAACCGGGGAGAAATTGCCTGTCGCATCATCCGGACGTGCCGGGAAAAAGGGTTAAAAACCGTGGCGGTCTATTCCGAAGCCGATCAGGAAATGCCGTTTGTTAAGATGGCGGATGAAG
The DNA here is from genome assembly GCF_013912365.1 of Thermoactinomyces intermedius. NCBI lineage: Bacteria > Bacillati > Bacillota > Bacilli > Caryophanales > Thermoactinomycetaceae > Thermoactinomyces > Thermoactinomyces intermedius. The sequence goes on along the minus strand of NZ_JACETT010000024.1, from coordinate 39,880 downwards.
CCGTCTGCATCGGCCCGCCCCCGGTTCCCAAAAGTTATCTGAATAAGGAAGCGCTTTTGGATGCCGCTTTTGAAACCAAGGCGGATGCGATTCATCCGGGTTACGGTTTTTTATCGGAAAATGCGGTGTTTGCCGAAAAAGTGCAAGCCAACGGGCTGATTTGGATCGGATCGGATCCTTCCGTCATTTCGCGGATGGGCGATAAAGTCGTGGCCAGACAAACCATGAAAAAAGCGGGGATTCCGGTCATTCCGGGATCCGACGGTTTGTCCCGGCCGGAAGATGCCGTCGCCGTGGCCGGGGAAATGGGTTATCCGGTTCTGGTCAAAGCAAGCGCCGGCGGGGGCGGAATCGGGATGCAGGTTTGTTTGAACGAGGATGAGCTGAAAAAGCATTTTCAGCCGCTGAAAAACCGGGCCAAGGCTTATTTTGGCCATGACGGTTTGTTTATCGAGAAAGTGATCTCTCCTGCCAGGCACGTCGAAGTCCAAATTGCCGCAGATCAACACGGGAACGTGGTTCATTTGTTTGAAAGAGAGTGCTCGGTGCAAAGACGGAATCAAAAGGTGATTGAAGAGGGATTATCGCCGTCCATTTATGAATCCACCCGGGAAAAATTGAGAAAAGCGGCGGTGGAGGCAGCCAAAGCGGCACAATTTACCGGAGTGGGCACGGTTGAATTTTTGGTGGATGCAACCGAACAATTTTATTTTTTGGAAATGAACACGCGCTTGCAGGTGGAACATCCCGTCACGGAAGCCATCACCGGCGTTGATTTGGTGGACTGGCAAATCTGTCTGGCGGAAGGAAAGCCCTTGCCGCTGAAGCAGGAGGAAATTTCGGGCCGGGGCCATGCCATGGAGTTTCGCATCTATGCTGAGGATCCGGAGCGTTTTTTGCCTTCGCCCGGAAAAGTGACCCAACTCTCTTTTCCCGAAGGAGAAGGCGTGCGTGTGGATACGGGGATTCAGGAAGGAAATGTGGTTTCGCCCTTTTATGATCCCATGATTGCCAAGTTGATTGTAAGCGGTTGCAACCGGGCGGAAGTGTTGAAAAAAGCCGGAGAAGCCTTGCAAAAGTGCAAGGTGGAGGGGATCAAAACCAATCTTCCGCTCTTAAAAAGTGTGTTGGAGAGCGAACCGTTTCAGCAAGGGAGTTATGATACGAAATTAATCCAAAACATTTTAAAATGAGGTGAGACAAATGGCCAAAGTGGAAGCGACCATGGCCGGAACTGTCATGCAAGTGTTGGTGGCTGTGGGGGACAAAGTGGATGCCGGACAGGATGTGGTGATTTTGGAATCAATGAAAATGGAAGTGCCGGTACAGTCGGAATATTCAGGCGTCGTCAAAGAAATCAAGGTGGAAACCGGTTCGTTTGTCAGTGACGGAGATGTTTTGATCGAGCTTTCATAAAACTCTGATCCGAGGTGGCGTAATCCAAGTGGATGTCAAAATTGTGGAAGTCGGATTGAGGGACGGGTTGCAAAACGAGCCCGTCACGTTGGCGACCGAAGTGAAGAAAGAGCTTATCGAGCGCTTGTTTCAATCGGGGATCAAGCATCTGGAAGTGACTTCGTTTGTCCATCCCAAATGGATTCCCCAATTGTCCGATGCCGATCGGTTGGCTGCCGGTCTTCCCCGTTTGCCGGTGACCTATCGAGCGCTCGTTCCGAATCTGCGGGGGTTGAAGCGGGCCCTTGACACCCGCATCGATGAGTATGCCGTGTTTTTGTCCGCGAGCGAAAGCCATAATCGGAAAAATATCAACAAAAGCATCCGGGATACGATTCCGGTTTTAAGGGAAGTGGTTCAACTCGCACACCAACACGGAAAGAGGGTGCGGGGGTATGTTTCCACCGTCTTCGGTTGTCCGTATGAAGGGAATGTCCCGGTCCAAAACGTGGTCCGCATTTGTGAGCAACTTCTGGATATGGGGGTTTATGAAATTTCATTAGGCGATACGATCGGGGTTGCCGCGCCGCTTGAAGTGAAACATCGTCTGAAAGACATTATGTCAGCAGTTCCCGCATCAAAACTGGCCGGTCACTTCCATGACACCCGCGGGACCGGATTGGCCAATGCCTATGTTTGTCTGGAAGCAGGCATTTATACCCTGGATACTTCCTTCGGCGGCTTGGGCGGTTGTCCGTACGCACCGGGGGCGGCGGGGAATCTGGCCACTGAAGACCTGGTTTACATGCTGAACCGGCAAGGCATCGACACGGGAATCGATCTGGACCGGCTGTGCGAAACCAGCCTGTATGTGCAAAAACATTTGGGAAAACCGTTGCCTTCCAAAATGTTGCAAAGTTATGCGGCCAAGAAAAAAGAATGCGGGGGAGGGAATGAAGATGGCACCGGTGGTCACTGAGTGGAAAGAGCATACGGCCATTGTCACGATCAACCGACCTGAAGTCCACAATGCCCTGAATTTGCCGGCGCTTCAGGCATTGCAGTCGGCGATGGAAGCGTTGACCGATGATCCGAAGGCCCTGGCCGTGATCATTACCGGAGCCGGGGAGAAAGCTTTTTGCGCGGGAGCCGATCTCAAAGAGCGCCGCACGATGGATGACAGTCAGGTTCGCCGTTTTATCCGGTTGATTCGGGATACTTTCACCCGCATCGAGCAAATGCCGCAGCCCGTCATTGCCGCCATCAACGGGTTCGCTTTCGGGGGTGGGACGGAACTGGCTTTGGCCTGTGATATCCGGATTGCCGAACAACATGCGGTGATGGGGCTGACGGAAACGTCGCTCGGGATCATTCCGGGAGCAGGGGGGACACAGCGCCTCCCCCGGTTGATCGGTAAAGCGAAGGCAAAGGAATGGATTTTCACGGCACAAAAAATCACTGCATCCGAAGCGGAAAAATGGGGGCTGGTCAATGAGGTGACGGAGACAGGAAGAGCGTTGGAGACGGCTTGCCGGTTGGCCGGACGGATCGGGGAAAATGCACCACTTGCAGTCCGTCAGGCCAAGTTGGCCATCGATCGCGGGTTGGAGACCGATCTCATGACCGGGCTGGCACTGGAAACTTCGGCTTATGAAACGCTGATTCCGACAAAAGACCGGCAGGAAGGGCTCAAAGCATTCGCAGAAAAAAGAAAACCCCGCTATACCGGGGAATAAACCGGGAGGGATGGTTGTGAAAGAATCCGTTGTCGATCAATTGCGCAAAAACAAAGAAACCGTGCAAAAAGGGGGCGCCCCCAAATATCATGAGAAGTTGAGGAAACAAAACAAGCTTTTCGTGCGGGAACGATTGAAACGGTTGTTTGATGACGAATTTCAATTGGAAGACGGGTTGTTTGCCAACTTCATGGCCGGTGATCTTCCGGCGGACGGTGTGGTGACGGCGATTGGAAAGGTCAACGGCCAAACGGTTTGCGTCATGGCCAATGACTCCACCGTGAAAGCCGGTTCCTGGGGAGCACGGACCGTGGAAAAAATCATACGCATCCAGGAAACGGCCATGAAATTGAAAGTTCCCATGATTTACCTGGTGGATTCGGCCGGCGCCCGGATTACGGACCAAATTGAAATGTTTCCCGGCCGGAGGGGAGCGGGCCGCATCTTTTATAACCAGGTAAAAATGTCCGGAATGGTTCCGCAAGTTTGTCTTTTGTTCGGGCCTTCAGCGGCCGGCGGAGCTTATATCCCCGCTTTTTGCGATATTGTGATCATGGTGGACAAAAACGCGAGCATGTACCTCGGTTCCCCGCGCATGGCGGAAATGGTGATCGGGGAGAAAGTGACCCTGGAAGAAATGGGCGGAGCGCGTATGCACTGTACCGTCAGCGGATGCGGCGATGTATTGGCGTCGTCGGAAGAAGAGGCGATTCAATCCGCACGGAAGTATTTAAGTTATTTCCCGGCCAACTACCAGACAAGCCCGGAGCCTGTTGAAGCCAAGGCACCTTCCCCGAAGGCGCGTCCTGTTTCGGAAATTATCCCGGATCACCAAAACACGCCTTTTGACATGATGGAAGTGATTGAAAGCCTTGTGGATGAAGGGTCATTCTTTGAGATCAAGAGCTTGTTTGCCAAAGAACTGATCACCGGATTGTCGCGGATTGGCGGGCGGGTTGTCGGGATTGTGGCAAACCAGTCGAAGGTCAAAGGCGGGGTGTTGTTTGTGGACTCGGCGGACAAAGCAGCCCGTTTCATCAACTTGTGTGATGCTTTCCACATTCCGCTGTTGTTTTTGGCGGACGTCCCCGGTTTCATGGTCGGGACGCAAGTGGAACGGGCCGGGATTATCCGCCATGGAGCGAAGATGATTTCTGCCGTCTCGGAAGCGAGTGTGCCCAAAATTTCCGTCATTGTCCGGAAAGCATATGGCGCCGGATTGTATGCCATGGCCGGTCCGGCCTTTGAACCGGATTGTTGCCTGGCCCTCCCGACGGCACAAATTGCCGTGATGGGGCCGGAAGCGGCTGTCAACGCGGTATACAGCAACAAAATCCGGGAGTTGGAAGAGCCGGAGAGAACCCGTTTTGTCATGCAAAAGCGGGAAGAATACAAACAAGACATCGATATTTACCGGCTGGCCGGCGAAATGGTGATTGACGGCATTGTGGAGCCCGATGAATTGCGGACGGAATTAAGCCGCCGCTTTGAGGCTTATGCAAGCAAACAGCTGCAATTCAGCCAACGGAAACATCCCGTTTACCCTGTATGAGAAAAAGGTTATGATAGAAACGAAGACATTTACGAGCCATGATCCCAATGGCTCTCTTTTTTTAGCCAAAGTGAGGGATGAAACGGTGAGAATAGCAGTATGGGGAGGCGGAGCGCTGGGATTGTTATGGTCTGCACGCCTTGCCCCCCGGACCGGTCCGTTTTTGTTGGTCACCCGTACCGAAGGTCAGGCCCGGCAAGTGAACCGGACGGGAATCACCTTGACAACGTTGGCGGGCGACCGGCGGAACATCCGGGTAAAGGCGCGGCCGGCCGGTTCGATCAAGGAAGAACCCCCCTTCGATGTCATCTTGGTGATGGTGAAACAACACCATTTGCCATCGGTCATTCCCCTGTTGAAAAATGTGATACATCCGGAAACACAGGTGTTGTTTTTTCAAAACGGATGGGGCCACCAACAGTGGTTGGAACAGTTGTCTTCTTGTTGCGAAACTTATTTGGCGGTAACGACGGAAGGCGCATTGAAAAACGGCAATCATGTGAGGCATACGGGAAAAGGGGAGAGCTGGATCGGCTCTTATCCCGATGCGGGTAAAAAAACGTCTCCGGCACTCAAGGCTTTGCTGGAAGCAGCGGGAAAAGACCTCCTTCAATACGATGAAGACATCCGGCAAAGGCTGTGGGGGAAGTTGGCCGTCAATTGTGTGATCAATCCGATGACCGCCTGGTATGAAATCCGAAACGGTGCGTTGTTAAACCCCAAATATGATGCGGAAAAAGAGGAGATTTTAACGGAAGTGGCGGAAGTGGCGTCTCTGGAAGGGATTTCGCTTCCGTACCGGCAGATGTGGGAACAAATTCATGAGGTTTGCCGGCGCACTTCCGCCAATCTTTCTTCCATGCTGCAGGATGTGAAACACCACCGGCCGACGGAAATCGATTATTTAAACGGGGCGATTGTCCGGTTGGGGGCAAAACACCACAAAAAGTTGCCCGTCAATCAACTGTGGACCGGCCGGATTCGGGAGAAAGAAAAGTTCATGCTATAATGTGAAGACTGAAGACGATCATGGATCAGGAGTACTGTGGGGGGATTGGTTTGTCTCGTCCCAAATTGTTGTCATTTGATACGTATATCATCAACTTGGTTTTCAGCATGTTCGATTTGTTGACGGTGGTGCCCGTTTTATCTTTGATCATCCGGGAGTACCATTTGTCGATGAATTGGGCGGTGTGGGCCGTTTCACTCCATTTGGCTTTTTTTGCTTTTTCTTTGCCCATGATGGATAACTGGGCGGCTTCCAAAGGGAAAATGGAAGTATTGTGGACGGCTCTCACTTTCTTTGTGCTGGGAACCTTTCTCGCCGGATTGGCCGTGGAGTGGGTGTGGTTCATGTGCGGCCGTGTCATTCAGGCCATCGGAACCGGCGGCATGGTGCCGTTTGTCTCCTCGCAATGCCGGCGCAAACTCGGCAAAATGCCCAAAGGCCAACGCTATTTGATCATGCTGGCCTTTGCAGCCGCATGGTGTCTGGTTCCCCTGGCATCCGCCGGGCTGGCTGACGCCTTGGGCTGGAAATCGGTTTTTATTTTGCATATTTTGTTTGCTTTTTTGGTGCTGTTGATTTCCCAAACGTGGAAAATCGTTGATCAGCCGAACCGCAAAGGAGTCGGCGGCGAATCCATCGTTTTTTTCGGGCTGATCGTCTTGTTTTTGATGATGGCCGTCACCAGCACCGATTTTTCCGGAGGGATCTCCGCGGTCTTGCACAAAGAAGTATTGCCGCTTTGGATTGTGGCCATCGGAATGGTGGTTCCTCTGTTGATGGTTGAACGCCAGGGGAGCTATCCGTTTTTCGAACCGCATCTGTTTGCCAATTGGCGTCTGTGGATTTTATATATACAGGTCACTTTGCAAGGGTTTTTGTGGACGATTCTGACCTTGCTTCCTTTTTGGTTTGCCCGGCAGTATGATACCGGGACATACGGCTCGGCGGTCTGTTTGAGTTTCATTGTGATTGGTGCAATGATGGCGCTGCCCGTCATCGGGTTTTTGTCCAATCCGGTGTATGTGCACCGTCTGGCTTACACGGCTTTTTTGCTTTCGGCCGTCACGAGTGCGGGCATGATCTGGATCCCGGACAGCCGGTGGATGCTTCTGGCGGTTTGTCTTTTGGGATGGTGCCTGAGCTTTGCAGTGGCCGATCCCGTTCACCGGTATATGTTCAAATGGGTGTCGCCCCGCCGGATCCGTTCGGGATTGATGGCGGCAGGCATGTTCAGGGCGGCCGGGGGAGCGCTGGGATTTGTGACCGCGGCCCGCTTGTTTGAACCCGGTGTGCTCATCAGTGCAGAGGTGCGCATCTTTTTGTTTGTTGCAGGAGTTTCTTTTCTGGGATTTTTGTTTAGCCTGTTTTTGGGGACAAAAAAAGTTAGCCACTATAATAATTGAAGTGATATACTTTGTAACGGTGGAGCATCAGACTTTTCTTTTAAAGAGGAGTTATATATGAGGTTACAAAAGATAGCAATGACCAAGAAATCCAGTATATTTGATGAATTTCTTCACGACCGGGAATTTGCCGGTTCGTTTTATCAGTATCATCCTTGGCGGGAAGAAAGCATTTACGAACGTGCCCGCGATTTGAAAATATCGAAACCGGCCGTTTCGCGCCAGGAATTGGTCAGGGTGCTCCGGTCTTACCATCAGCCGGATTTGGTGCATCACGAAGTGGAGCGAAATTTGAACCGGTTGGCCGAAGAGGACAGCATGGTTGTGATTGGCGGCCAACAGGCCGGTTTATTGGGCGGACCGTTATATACTTTTTATAAAGCCATCACCATTGTCCGGTTGGCAAAACAAGCAGAGAAACAACTGGGAAAACCGGTGATTCCCGTTTTTTGGATTGCCGGTGAGGACCATGATTTGGAAGAAGTGAACCATGTATGGGTGCAAAACGGTGACAAAGAACCGGTGAAACACCGGCTTGAAGTGAAAGACCAGCGGAAAATCCCCATTTCCCGACGCAGGCTGGATGAAAAACAGTACCGGGACTGGCTGGATCAATTGGCCGGGATTCTGCCGGACCGTCCTTACAAAGAAGAATGGCTGGCACAGTGCAAAAAGTGGGGAATGGGCACACGGTCATGGACCCGCTTGTTTGCCAAAGTGTTGAATCACTTTTTTGGCCCGTACGGATTGTTGTTGGTGGATTCCCATGACGAAAATTTGCGCCGGCTGGAGGTGCCGGTTCTTAAACGCATGATCCGGCAAAGCCGGGCGATTGCCCGGGCGGTGCAGAACGCTTCCGGCCGGCTGATTGGCAGGGGACTGGAAGTTCCGGTCGATTTAAAAGAAGATCAGGGGAATTTGTTCATCCAAATCGATGGCGAGCGGCAGCTCCTGTTTCAAAAAGGGGGGCAGTGGACCACCAAAGACGGCCTGAAAAAGTGGTCGGAAGATGAATTGTTGTCATTGGTCGAACAAGAACCCGCTTTGTTCAGCAATAATGTGATCACCCGTCCCCTCATGCAGGAAGCCTTGTTCCCCACCCTTTACTTCGTGGCCGGCCCGGGTGAAATCGCGTATTGGTCCCTGTTGAAAGAGGCGTTTTACGAACTCGGCCTGAAAATGCCGGTTGTAATTCCGCGCATGTTTGTCACGCTGATGGACAAGGCATTGGAAAAACGGATGGATGAGTTTGCTTTGGGGCTTGAGGAACTGGAACACTTGAAACAGAAAAAAATGAAGTGGATCGACGAGCAACAACCTCCCGATCTGACCGACCGGTTTCAGGAAGCGGTGGATGTCATTCTCGGGCATCACGGGCAGCTGGTTGGTTATTTGCACCAAACCATCGGCATGAATATGAAAGAAATCGGGAAAAAAAATGAAGAAAAAATCAAAGCGCAAATCGATTACTTGCACCGGTTTGCCAAAAAAAGCCTGGAAGAGAAACATCGCGCATCGTTACGGAAATGGGACGAACTGATTCACGGAATTTATCCGAACGACAAACCCCAGGAAAGGGTTTACAATATGATATGGGCATGGAATGAACACGGGATGGATTGGGTTGACTTTTTGCTGCGGGCGCCTTCTTCGGAAGTGCGGCTGGATGGTTCCGTCCATGTCTTGTTGATTTAGTCTTTTTCCTTTTGGAAGATAATCGTGTATAATAACCACGATTATCGGATTTACATATAGGAATAGGGGGATTTATATGTCAGCAGAAAACAGCATTGTCCGTGATATGAACCTGGCTCCGCAAGGCCGCCTGAAAATGGATTGGGCCTGGGATCATATGCCGGTGCTGAGCCGGTTGCGGGAACGGTTGAGCGCGGAAAAGCCGCTTGCCGGAAAAAAAGTGGCGATTTCCCTGCATTTGGAGGCAAAAACGGCTTGCCTGGCTGAATTGATCCGGGATGCCGGAGCGGAAGTGGCCATTACCGGAAGCAACCCGCTTTCCACCCAGGATGACATTGCCGCTGCGCTGGCTGCTTCGGGCGTGACGGTGTTTGCCAAATACAACCCGTCTCCGGAAGAATATAAAGACCATTTGATCAAAACGCTTGAAACGAAACCGGATTTGATCATTGATGACGGCGGGGACTTGGTCAGCATTTTGCACTCCGAACGTCCGGATCTGATGGAAAATGTCCTGGGCGGATGCGAAGAAACCACCACCGGGATTTTGCGTTTGCGCTCGCTGGAAAAAGAGGGGACATTAAAATTCCCGATGGTGGCGGTCAATGATGCGCATTCCAAATACTTGTTTGACAACCGGTACGGAACCGGTCAATCTGTTTGGGACGGAATCAACCGCACAACCAACCTGGTCGTCGCCGGGAAAACCGTGGTTGTTGTCGGCTATGGATGGTGCGGACGGGGGGTTGCCATGCGCGCCAAAGGTTTGGGGGCGAAAGTGATCGTCACCGAAGTGGATGCCATCAAAGCAACGGAAGCATACATGGACGGCTTTGAAGTGATGCCGATCAAGGAAGCGGCCCGGTACGGCGACTTCTTCATCACCACCACCGGGAATAAAGGAGTCATTGCGGGTGAGCATTTCGAAGTGATGAAAAACGGAGCCATCATGGCCAATGCCGGACACTTCAACGTCGAAATCGACGTGGAACAGCTGGAAAAAGCAGCCGTGAAACAACGCGTGGTGAGAAAAGACATCGCGGAGTATGAGATGGCTGACGGACGGAAACTTTACCTGTTGGCCGAAGGGCGTCTGGTGAATCTGGCTGCGGGAGACGGGCATCCGGCTGAAATCATGGATATGACTTTTGCCCTGCAGGCGCTCTCCCTGCTGTTTGTGCATGAACATCATGGCGAATTGGGCCCGAAAGTGTTGGATGTGCCTTATCAAATCGATGAGCAAGTGGCCCGTTATTTCCTGGAAGCCAATGGGGTGGCGATCGACCGCTTGACGGAAGAACAGGAAAAATACTTGGCAAGCTGGCAGCTGGATTGATTTGAGATGAAAGGAAATATACGGTTGAATCCTGCACATTGAGTGCAGGATTTTTTATATTCCGTGTGGTATAATTACCAGTGTGGTGGAGAGTGGTGAAAAGTGGTGAGGAAGGGAGGCCAGGGGGGAGGAAAGCGGTATGTTCATGGGTGAATTCAGGCATAATATCGATGATAAAGGGAGATTGATCATCCCTGCGAAGTTTAGGGAATCATTGGGATCTTCTTTTGTGATCACCCGTGGCTTGGACCGCTGTTTGTTTGCATATCCTCCTTCTGAATGGACGCAACTGGAACAAAAATTAAAAGCTCTTCCTTTTACCAAAGCGGATGCACGTAAATTTACGCGCTTCTTTTTTTCTGGAGCAAGCGAAGTGGAATTTGACAAACAAGGCAGAATCCATATTGCTCCCCATTTACGGGAATATGCTCGTTTGAAAAAAGAGTGTGTGATCATCGGTGTCTCCACCCGTGTTGAGATTTGGTGCAAAGAACAATGGGAAGAGTATTACTGTAACTCCGAAGAATCTTTTAATGAAATTGCAGAAAGCTTGATTGATCTGGATTTGTAGCAAAGGATGAATGAAAGTGTTTAAACATGAAACGGTATTAAGAGAAGAAGCAGTCCATGGACTTTGTATCAAATCGGATGGCATCTATGTGGATTGTACGCTGGGCGGAGGGGGACACAGTCAGTTGATCGCCGAGCAACTGTCTCCATCAGGAACCCTTATCGGATTAGACCAGGACAAGCAAGCATTGGATCATGCCAAAAATAAATTAAAAGAACACTCATGCAACTTGCATTTGATAAACACCAACTTTCGACATGTCAGGGAAGTTGTGAATGAACTAGGTTATGAAAAGGTCGACGGCTTGTTGTTTGATCTGGGTGTTTCATCCCCCCAGCTCGATCAGGGTGAACGGGGCTTCAGTTATCACCAGGAAGCTCCGCTCGACATGCGGATGAATCAGTCACAGGAGTTAAGCGCCTTTCATGTTGTGAATGAATGGCCGGAGGAAGAATTGTCGCGAATCTTGTTTGAATATGGCGAAGAAAAATTTTCCCGGCGAATTGCCAGAGAAATTGTCCAAACGAGAAAGAAAGCGCCGATTCGAACCACGTTGGAGCTGGTGGACGTGATCAAGCGGGCGATTCCCGCGCCTGCACGCAGAAAGGGTCCTCATCCGGCACGTCGTTCGTTTCAGGCGATCCGGATTGCCGTCAATGATGAATTAAACGCTTTTCAAGAGGCGCTGAAAGAAAGTGTGAAATTGCTCCGCCCTGAAGGGCGCATCAGTGTGATCACTTTTCATTCTCTGGAAGACCGGATTTGCAAACAGTTTTTCAAGGAACAATCCCGGGGATGCATTTGTCCTCCTGATTTTCCGGTCTGCACGTGCGGCAGAAAACCGGAATTGAAGATGATTACCAAAAAACCCGTCCTGCCGGGTCCGGAAGAGATAGAGAGAAACCAGCGGGCCCGGTCCGCAAAATTGAGGGTCGCGGAAAAAATATAAACATGAAAGAAGCAGGTAGTGTAAGGAGGATTTATATATGAGAGCGGATCGTTTTCATGGTTCGGCTGCAAAACAGCTCCATAAACCTTACAGAGGGGAGCGGAAGCAAAAAAAGCCGGCCCCTTTCAAAGCGTTTCCGACCGGTGAAAGACTGCTTTACCTGTTCAGCGTTGTTTTGTGCGTTGCTTTGGCTGTTCTGGTTTTGTCGCGTTATGCCAAAGTGTCGGAGTTAAATGTGGCGATTCAAAATACGGAATTGGAAATCGAAAAGGTGGAAAAAGAGAATCTCCAATTGGAAACAGAAGCCAACAAATTAAGAAGTGTGGAGCGTATTCGCAAATTTGCTGAACAGAAAGGGTTAGAGCTGACAGCACCAAAATACTTACCTTCAACCAGCCCCTGATGCCGAAATAAACACGATATTTGTCAGAGAGATGGGAGAGGCTTGATATGGGTTCGATGTTTAAGAAGAGCAAACGGCGTTCTCTTCTGATCGGGCTCGTTTGGATCGTGGGATTCATCATTGTGATTGGAAGATTGTTTTGGCTGCAAGCGGTGGACCATAACAAATTGCTCGCGGCGGCCAAAGAAACATGGATCAAAGAAGATGCTCTTCGTCCCAAACGAGGCACTGTTTATGACCGGACCAAGCAGCAGCAATTGGCATGGGAAGTGGACGCTTATTACTTTGTCGCAGACACCCGGCAGGTGAAAGATCCTGAAAAAACTGCAAAGTATCTGGCACCGGTGTTGAAAATAAAAGAAGACGAGCTGGTCAAACTGCTGTCGAAGGATTCAGACTCTGTGGAACTCCGATACAATGGGAAATACAAGTATCCAAAAGAGACACTCAATCAGGTGGAATCCTTAAAAAAGGACGGGCTTATCCAAGGCATTTATGCTTTTCCCACTTTCATGAGGCAGTATAACGGAACCATGGCCGCCCATGTTTTGGGATTTTTGCGGTATGATGACACAGCCGTTGGCGGCATCGAAGAATATTACGATCCATGGCTCAGGGGAAAAGAAGGTTACATCAAATACCTGAAAGCCAGAAATGGTGTGATGGTCACGGATCAGCCGGAAAAAAACCAGCCTCCGCAGCACGGGAAAGATCTTGTCCTGACCATTGATTCGCGTATCCAACATCAAGTGGAACTGGAGTTGGATGAAGCAATCAAAACCCATGAGGCCAAAGGGGGAACGGCGATTGTCGCCGATCCCAAAACCGGGGAAATTCTGGCCATGGCATCCCGCCCGACTTTTGACCCGAACCGGTATGCCGAGACCCTGAGTGACGAAAACAGCATCAACCGGGCCGTGCAAAGCCAGTTTGAACCGGGCTCCACCTTTAAGATTGTGACTTTGGCCGCGGCGATTGAAGAAGGCATTTTCAATCCGGATCAAACGTATCCGTCGGGTTCGATCCGGGTGGATGACCGGGTGATTCATGACTGGAACGGAAGCGGATGGGGAAACATCACGTTTCGGGACGGAATCAAACTGTCCAGCAATGTCGCTTTTGTCATTTTGGGGCAAAAGTTGGGGGCGCAAAAATTAACGGATTATATCAACCGGTTTGGCTTTGGAAATATTACGGAGCAATACGGCAAAAAAACCGGAATCGATCTGCCGGCAGAGGGAAGGGGATACTTTTTCGGACGGAACCTGTATGCCACGGAATTGGCCACCACCTCATTCGGACAAGGGATTTCGGTCACGCCGATCCAGCAAGTTGCAGCCGTGAGCGCCATTGCCAACGGCGGTGTCTGGAAGACCCCCCATATCATGAAATCGATATGGGAACCGGGGTTGAAAAAAGAAGTGAAATCTTTTCAACCCGAAAGCCGTCGGATCGTGAAAGAATCCACGGCAAAACAAGTCCGGGAGTTATTGCGTGGGGTGGTACAAAACGGAACCGGTGTCGAAGCCGATTTACCGGGCTATGGCGTGGCCGGAAAAACGGGGACGGCACAAAAACCGGATCCGGACGGAGGATACATGGAGAACCAATATATTGTTTCCTTTGTCGGTTTTGCCCCGTATGACAAACCGGAAGTGGTCGTCTATGTCGCCATTGATGAGCCGTCATCGTCCCAAAATGCCACCGGGGGAACGGTGGCCGCTCCGATCGCCAGGGAGATCATGAAAAAATCGCTGCAAATCAGACAAGTGCAACCGAATGACAAATTCGCCGAGACGATTAAATAAAGGGATGGAAAGCCCCACTTTTAAAAGCGGGGCTTTTTTTATGGAAGAAGACAGGCCGTGTCATTTTTTTTCCGCGGATTTCATAGTTTTAGAGTAAGAGACGGGAAGGAGAGGAAGGGGAAGATGCACGGCCAACAAATCACCGTTCGCAAACGATTGTTTTCTTTGTTTTTGATTTCCATATTTGTATTTATGGTTTTGATTGCACGGCTTGCTTACGTCCAATTGATTGCCGGCGGGGAACTGGCGGAAAAAGCCAAAGACCTGTGGAGCCGGAATATCCCTTTTGAACCGAAACGGGGAAAAATATTGGACCGGAATCAAAAAAAACTGGCATACAACATCAGCTCCCCTTCCGTCATGGCGATTCCGGCCCAAATCAAAGATCCGGCCAAAACAGCCAAGCAATTGGCCCGCATTCTCCAGGCCCCCGAAGAGAAAATCTATGAAAAAATCACCCAGCGGCAATTGATTGTCAAACTTCATCCGTGGGGGAGAAAAATTTCGGAAGAAAAAGCACGGCAAATTCAAGGGCTCAGGCTCCCGGGGATTGCCATTGCAGAGGACAGTAAACGGTATTATCCCCATGGCAGTTTCGCCGCCCATCTTTTGGGATTTACCGGGGTCGACAATCAGGGGCTGGCCGGGTTGGAATTGATCTATGATGAAAAATTGAAAGGTAAAAAGGGATATGTTTCGTTCAGTGCCACCGCCAGCGGGGATAAATTGCCGGGAGGGGTGGACCGGTTTATACCTCCACAGGATGGTCTGGACTTGATGCTGACCCTTGATTACCAGATTCAAACCATCATCGAACGGGAATTGGATCAGGCGATGGCCCAGTATCAACCGGAAAACGCTTTGGCCATAGCCATGAACCCCAATACCGGTGAAATTCTGGGGATGAGCAGCCGCCCCACTTTCCACCCGGATCAATACAAGGTGACCGACCCGTTGATTTATAACCGGAATTTGCCGATTTGGAAAACGTATGAACCTGGATCGACGTTCAAAATTATCACGTTGGCCGCGGCACTGGAAGAAAAGAAAATGAATTTACAGGATCACTTTCATGACCCTGGTTACATCAAAGTGGGCGGTGCCCGGTTGCGTTGTTGGAAATCGGGGGGCCATGGACATCAGACATTTTTGGAAGTGGTGGAAAACTCCTGCAACCCGGGATTTGTCACGTTGGGACAGCGGCTGGGAAAAGAGAAATTGTTTTCCTATATCCGTAAGTTCGGGTTTGGGGAGAAAACCGGGATTGACTTGAATGGCGAAGCACTCGGAATTTTATTTGAGGAAAGTCAGGTGGGGCCGGTGGAATTGGCAACCACGGCATTCGGACAAGGGGTTTCGGTGACCCCGATTCAACAGGTGGCTGCCGTTTCGGCCGCGATCAATGGCGGGAAGCTGATGGTTCCCCACGTCGCCAAAGCATGGGTGGATCCGGAAACCGGAAAAGTGGTGGAAGAAATCAAACCCAAAATGAAACGGCAAGTCATTTCCGAAGCGACTTCCGCCCAAGTCCGGCAAACCTTGGAGAGTGTCGTGGCGAAGGGGACGGGAAGGAAAGCGTTTGTGGATGGATACCGTGTGGGAGGAAAGACCGGAACCGCGCAAAAAGTGGGACCGGATGGCAGATACATGCAAAATAACCACATTGTCTCGTTCATCGGCTTTGCGCCGGCGGATGATCCGCAATTGGTGGTTTATGTGGCGGTGGACAATCCCAAGGGAATTCAATTCGGCGGAGTGGTTGCCGCCCCCATTGTCGGCAACATTTTGGATGACAGCCTGCGGTATTTAAAAATCCCGAAACGAACCAAACAAATTCCGCCGGAAAACGGGCCGGCAGAGATCCCGATTGTCCCGGCGCCCAATCTGGTCAATCAGGACATCGATGAAATTCGTTCCAGTTTGTATTCCTTTCCGCTGCAAGTTTATGGAAAAGGACAAAAGGTGATTGATCAAATGCCCAAGCCCGGGCAACGTGTCAAAAAAGGAACGACCATCAAAATCTACCTGGGGGATTCATAGAAAAACACCGGATCGGATTGCCAAGCGGCGCTTCTTTGTTACTTAAATGCAAACAATTTGCAAACAAAATGCAAACATTTCTGTGGGGATTCTGTGGCTTGATTTTGCTCACTCCTTGAATTCTCGGGGGTTTATCCGATGAATTGAGGAAAGTGCGCACTTGCCAAGGAAAGTGACAAATGATAGAAAGGAGATTAAAATAGGGTATGTGAATAGACCATGCCAGGAATACCCCTGGCATTTTCTGTTGTCTTTCTGTTGTCGAAAAGGAGGAAGAAGATGCGAATATGTGAGTTAATCCGGCCGTTAATGTTGCACAAAACGACAGGGGATCTGATGACCGAAATTCATGGCATCCAAATCGATTCCCGTCAGGTTCAGCCGGGAGACTTGTTTATTGCTCTGAGAGGGACGCAGGTGGATGCCCACCGTTTCGTCGAGCAGGCGGTGGCCAACGGCGCCGCGGCGGTCATGGTGGAAAAGCCGGTTGATTTGCCGGGCATTCCCGTGATTCAAGTGCCTGACACACGCAGAGCGATGGCCGTGGTGGCTGCGAAATTCTACCACTATCCGACGAAAGAATTGAAGCTGATTGGAGTGACGGGAACAAACGGAAAGACAACCACGACTTATCTGATTGAACAGCTTCTCAGACATAAAGGTTCTTTAACCGGCGTGATCGGAACCATTCAGACGAAAATCGGAAAGAAAAAGTTTGCAACCAAAAACACAACGCCCGAAGTGACGGATTTGCAAAAGACGTTTCGAATGATGAAAGATGAGGGTTGTGAGTATTCTGTCATTGAAGTTTCATCACATGCATTGGACATGGGAAGAACCAGAGGTTGTCAATTTCGGATCGCTGTTTTCACGAATTTGACGCAAGATCATTTGGATTACCATGAGACGATGGAAAACTACCGCGAAGCGAAAAGTTTGCTGTTCAGTCAATTGGGTAATGCTTATGCGGAAGATTTAGAAGATAATACGTTTGCCGTATTAAACGCGGATGACAAAGCTTCCGGTTATTTCATGCAACGGACGCCGGCCCAGGTGATTACCTACGGCATCGGGCAGCCGGCCGACGTCACGGCGGAAAATATCCGGTTTTCTTCTTCGGGAACAACCTTCACGTTAAAAACCTTTCGCGGGGAAGTTCCCATTCAGACAAGACTGGTCGGCAAATTTAATGTATATAATGTATTAGCGGCCGTTTCCGTCGCGCTGATTGAAGGCATGGACCTTAAACTGATTCAGACGGCATTGGCTGAAGTGGAAGGAATCAGCGGGCGGTTTGAACCGGTGGATTTGGGACAGCCTTATTCGGTTCTTGTGGATTACGCCCACACACCAGACAGTCTGGAAAATGCGTTGACCACCATTCGCGAATTTGCCAAGGGGCGGGTGATTTGCGTTGTGGGTTGCGGCGGGGACCGCGATCGCAGCAAACGTCCGCTGATGGCGGAGATTGCGGTGAAAAACAGTGATTTGGCCATTTTCACCTCGGATAACCCTCGTACGGAAAATCCCGTCACGATTTTGGATGATATGTTGGTCGGGGTGGACCAGTATCCCGAAGACCGTTATTTGGTGATTGAAAACCGCAAGGAAGCGATTTATGAAGCGGTGGCCAAAGCCAAACCGGAAGATGTGATTTTAATTGCCGGAAAAGGCCATGAAACCTATCAGGAAATCAACGGCGTACGCCATCATTTTGATGACCGGGAAGTCGCCGCCGATGCGATTTCATCCATGCGGGCAAAGTGAGGAATGATGAAATGCAACGTACATGTCAATGGATTTTGGAAACAACCGGCGGAAGCTGGAAGGGAAGTCCCGCCGATCTTCACCGGCTGGTGCGCGGGGTGTCCACGGATACGCGGAACATCCGGGCCAATCAGCTTTATGTGCCTCTGGTCGGTGAACGTTTTGACGGGCATCAGTTTGTAAAGGATGCCGGGGAAAAGGGAGCGGCAGCTGTCTTGTGGCAGCAGGACCGGCCGTTGCCGGAGCTTCACCTCCCTGTCATTCTGGTGGAAGACACGTTGAAAGCATTGCAACAACTGGCTGCCGGATACCGCGCGGAATGTCAGGCCAAAGTCGTTGCAGTGACAGGAAGCAATGGAAAAACCACCACCAAGGATCTCATCGCATCTTTGTTGGCAGAAAAATATGCGGTGCATAAAACGAAAGGAAATCTCAACAACCATATCGGAGTGCCGTTAACCTTGCTATCGATGCCGGAGGAAACGGAAATTGCGGTGATCGAGATGGGAATGAACCACCGCGGGGAGATTTCCGTCCTTTCGAAGATTGCCCGTCCGGACGTCGCGGTGATCACCAACATCGGCGAGTCCCATATCGAACATTTGGGGAGCCGGGAAGGAATTGCAAGGGCAAAATTGGAAATTAAAGATGGACTGTCCCCGGCAGGGACTTTGGTGATCGACGGAGATGAACCGTTGCTTCGGAACTTGTTGAAAGAGGAATCCAGAAAGTTGATCAAAGCCGGATGGGAAACGGATTCCGACGAATCTCCGGAACAAATTGAGGTCAGGGGTACCGAGGGTGTTTCTTTTCAATCCCGGAAAACCGGCACCCGTTTCACCTTGCCGTTATTGGGAAGGCACAATGTCAAAAACGCAATGCTTGCCATCGAGGTGGCCCGGTATTTTCAGCTTCGGGAAGAGGAGATCGTCCGCGGCCTGGCAAATGTGACCCTGACCGGAATGCGTTTGGAGACGAAACTGGCAATAAATGGAATGTTGTTGATCGATGATGCCTACAATGCCAGTCCCACATCCATGAAAGCGGCATTGGACTTGTTGGCAGAGATTGAGCCGGAAAAAGAGAAATGGGCTCTTCTGGGAGATATGCTTGAAATCGGGGAACAAGAGGAGCATTATCATAGAGAGTTGGGGGTGTATGCCATGGAAAAAGGCATTCACCGCTTATATACGATTGGCGAACGGGGCCGGTGGATTCATGAAGGAGCCATGAAAGCAAAAGCTGATGACAATCAAGCCCTCGTTCATTTCCATACGCCGGATGAAGCTGTCGAAACATTGCTCCGGGAAGGACATCCAGAGACCATCCTCTTAGTCAAAGCTTCACGTGCAGCGAGGCTCGATCAGATTGTCAAAAATATGACTGAAGGAGCGTAGGGGAAGAACTATGGGGAATCTAGAATTTCGATTTATTTTAATTCCACTTGCAGTTGCTTTTGGTATTGCCGTCATCCTGGGACCGATGATTATTCCGGTGTTAAAACGGTTGAAATTCGGTCAGAGCATCCGTGAGGAAGGGCCGCAAGCCCATTTGAAGAAAGCGGGAACCCCGACGATGGGCGGAGTGATTATCCTCACCGCGATCGTGTTGACGGCCGTTCCGCTCAGCAGTTTGACGTTGCTGAACAACAACGATGCCATTATTAACGCGGACTTGTTCTTTTTGGTGTTTGCGACATTGGGTTACGGAATTCTCGGCTTTTTGGATGATTACATTAAAGTGGTAATGAAACGGAATCTCGGACTGACCGCCAACCAGAAATTACTCGGTCAGCTGTTTATCGGTTTGGTGCTTTTCTGGGTGCTGCTGGAAGTACGGACAGGCGGTCCCAACAACTATATTTTCAGTTTGGACATTCCTTTTACCGATTTGACCATTCATCTGAATTGGTTGTATCTGCCTCTTCTCTTGTTGATGATGATCGGTGCTTCCAATGCCGTGAACCTGACGGACGGTTTGGATGGCTTGTTGGCCGGAACGGCAGTGAGTGCGTACGGTGCTTATGCCGTGATCGGGATTTTGCAAAGCAACCCGACGGTGACGATTTTTTCCGTGGCCGTGGTCGGGGCGCTTCTGGGATTCTTGGTGTTTAATGCCAATCCGGCAAAAGTGTTTATGGGAGATACCGGTTCATTGGCTCTCGGCGGCGGCATTGCAGCGTTGGCCGTGATTACGAAAACGGAATTATTGTTACCCATTATCGGTGGAATTTTTGTAATTGAAACATTGTCTGTGATGATTCAGGTGACTTCATTTAAATTCCGTGGCAAACGGGTGTTTCGCATGAGCCCGTTACACCACCACTTTGAATTGTGCGGCTGGTCCGAGTGGCGGGTGGTGACCACCTTCTGGTTCTTCGGTCTGGTTCTCGCCGGTTTGGGTGTCTTTTTGGAGATGTGGTTGTGATGAAAAATACCGGAATTTGGGCGGGTCGCCAGGTGGTTGTTTTGGGGCTGGCCCGCAGTGGAGTCGCAGTTGCCAAATGTTTGCATGAGTTGGGCGCCAATGTGGTGGTCAATGATTTAAAGCCGCGGGAACAATGTCCCGAAGCAGAAGAATTGGAAGAATTGGGGATCCCGGTTCTTTGCGGAAGCCATCCGGATGATTTGATTCATGAGAAAGTGGATTGGTTGGTGAAAAATCCGGGCATTCCCTATCATGCCAAACCGGTGGTTCAAGCCTCGGAAAAGGGTATCCCCGTCATAACGGAAGTGGAGATCGCCGGACTCCTTTCCGATTCCCCGGTCATCGGAATAACGGGTTCCAACGGGAAAACCACCACCACGACCTTGGTGGGGGAAATGTTGACCAAAAGCGGAATTCAAAATCAGGTGGCCGGAAACATCGGACAAGCATTGACCGAAGCGGTCCGTTCCAACCCGAAAAACGCGTGGCTGGTCGCGGAGCTCAGCAGCTTTCAGTTGAAAGGAACCCGCACATTCAAACCGGACATCGCTTGTCTCTTGAACGTTTATCCGGCGCATTTGGACTACCACTTGAATATGGATGATTATCTTGCTTCCAAAATGAAATTGTTTCAAAATCAGACGCCGGAAGACATCGCCGTCCTGAACCGGGATCATCCGGTGTGTCAAGAGGCGGCCGGGCAAATCAAAAGTCAGGTCTGGTGGTTCAGCCGGAAGGAGGAAGTGCCGGAAGGAGTGTTTGTCCGTGAGGGCATGGTGACCGCCCGGATCGGGGACAAAACGGAACCGGTCCTTCCGGTGAATGACATTGCCCTGCGCGGTGAATTCAACCTGGAAAATGTGCTGGCGGCCACCGCGATGAGTCTGGCAGCCGGAGCGGGCGTGGCTGGCATCCGTGAGGTGCTGAAAAACTTTCGCGGGGTGGAGCACCGCTTGGAATTTGTGGCTGAGATCAACGGAGTCCGTTTTTACAATGATTCCAAAGCGACCAATCCGCAAGCGGCTTCCAAAGCCTTGGAATCCTTTCGTGAACCCGTCATCTGGATCGGGGGAGGCTTGGACCGGGGGATTGACTTCAAAGAGTTGATTCCGGTTTTTAAAAAAAGGGCGAAAGCGTTGATTGCCTATGGCCAAACCAAAGAGATCCTGACCCGGCGGGGAAAGGATGCCGGGCTGAAAGATGTGTATTCCGTGGACGGTTTGGAAACGGCTGTGAAACGGGCATTTGACCTGGCCCGGCCCGGGGATGTGGTGTTGCTCTCCCCGGCCTGTGCAAGCTGGGACCAGTTCACCTCTTTTGAGGAAAGGGGAAGCATATTTAAGAAGACCGTGCATAATCTTCAAGTATAAGAGCTTGCCCAAATTACCAAGAGGTGAAAACGCCCATGAATCCAAAGAGCCAAACACCCGATATCATCATTGTGGTTGCGATTGTTTTGCTTTTGACCATCGGTGTATTGATGGTGTACAGCGCAAGTGCCGCTTTTGCTTATCATAAATACGATGATGCGTTTTATTTCGCCAAGCGGCAGTTCTTGTTTGCATCTTTGGGTGTTTTCCTGATGTTTTGGATTGCAAAACTGGACCCGGAAAAGTTTCGTGAATGGGCGAAACCAGGGATTGTCATATGTTTTATTCTGTTGTTGATCGTTTTGATCCCCGGGGTTGGAATTTTGCGTAACGGTGCAAGAAGTTGGTTGGGAATCGGAGCTTTCAGCATTCAGCCTTCCGAGTTTATGAAACTGGCCATGATTATGTTTTTGTCCCGCATGTTTTCCAACCCCGATTATGACATCAAACATTTTACCCGGGGTTTTTTACCTGCACTCCTGTTGTTGGGGCTCGCTTTCGGGCTGATCATGATGCAACCGGATCTGGGAACGGGCACGGTCTTGATGGGAGCCGGAATTATTTTGATTTTTGCTGCCGGAGCCAGAAAAAAACATTTGGCTTTCTTTTTCTTATTGGGTGTGGTCGGTTTTGTCATGCTGATACTGGCTGCACCTTACCGTATTCAGCGGATTGTCGCTTTTTTAAATCCGTGGCAGGATCCGCTTGGTGCGGGATATCATCTGATCCAGTCATTATATGCCATCGGCCCTGGCGGACTCATGGGGCTGGGGCTTGGCATGAGCAAACAAAAACACCTGTATCTTCCTGAACCGCATACGGATTTCATTTTTTCGATTTTAGCCGAAGAGTTGGGTTTTTTGGGAGCGGCCACGGTGATTCTGCTGTTTGCCGTCCTGGTATGGCGCGGCATCCGGGTGGCCATGGGTGTTCCCAACATGTTTTACAGCTTGGTGGCAACAGGGATCACGGCGATGATCATCATTCAGGCCGTGATCAATATCGGCGTTGTCTCCGGGGTTTTTCCGGTGACCGGAATCACATTGCCTTTTTTGAGTTACGGAGGTTCTTCCCTCACATTGACATTAGCAGCCGTAGGAATATTGATGAATTTATCGCGGTTTGTACGTAAATCCAAATAATCAGGAGGAAGGATCAATGAAACGAATCTTGTTATCCGGTGGCGGAACCGGCGGGCATATTTACCCGGCTTTGGCAATTGCCCGGGCTGTCAGAAAAAAATTCCCGGATGTGGAAATCGCTTATATCGGTACCAGTGAAGGATTGGAATCGCGAATTGTTCCCAAAGAAGGGAACATTCATTTTTATACTGTGGAAATTCAAGGGTTTAAGAGAAGCGTTTCTTGGGAAAACGTCCACACCTTGCACAAGTTCATCAAAGCCGTGCGCAAATCTAAAGAATACATGCGCGAGTTTGAGCCGGATGTGGTGGTGGGAACCGGCGGTTACGTCAGTGGTCCGGCTGTGTATGCGGCCCACCAGTTGGGAATTCCGACCCTGATTCATGAGCAAAATGTCGTGTTGGGCTTGACCACCAAATTTTTATCGCGGTTTGTGGATGTGGTTGCCATCAGCCTGGAGGAATCGCAAAAATATTTGAGCCGTGCCAACCGCATTGTCTTCACCGGCAACCCGCGGGCGACCGAAGTGGTACAAGCCAATGCCGCGAACGGAAGAAAATCTTTGGGGATTACGGACGCACACAAACCGATTATCCTGATCTTCGGAGGAAGCCGGGGAGCCAAAGCCATTAACGAAGCGGTTCTTGAAATGATTCCCCGCATGAAAGAAATGCCGGATGTCCATTTTGTCTATGTGACCGGTGAAGTGCACTATGATAAAATTCGTGAAATGGTGCAAACCGATGACATCCCCAACTTGGACATCAAGCCGTTTATCTATAACATGCCGGATGTGCTGGCAGCCACGTATCTGGTGGTTGGACGAGCCGGGGCTTCGACGCTGGCGGAGTTGACAGCATTGGGTTTACCCTCTATTCTGATTCCGTCCCCTTATGTCACCAACAACCACCAGGAAGCCAATGCAAGATGGCTGGAGGAACAAGGGGCATCCAAAATGCTTCTGGAAAGTGAGTGCACGGGCCAAAACTTGTGGCGTGAAGTGAAACGGCTGATTGAAAATAAAGAAGAACATCATGCGATGAGTGAAGCGGCCAGCCGTCTGGGGCGTCCCCATGCGGCCGAAGTATTGGTCAGCGAACTGGAAAAAATTGCAGTTACCCATGACTGAGTGAAGAAAGGCCTTTCCAACTGGACGTTCGTCACAATCGGTGCGGACCGGCATAAACTATGTTAAGCCAGTGGTTGGAGGGACTCTTTCGGGATAGGCGAGGAGGGACGATCAAGTGGAACAAATCATACAAGAGATGAAAAACATCGGAATTCAGGATGTGCGAGTCAATGAACCTTTGTCCCGCCATACGACGTGGAAAGTGGGAGGTCCTGCCGATCTTTTGATCTATCCGCGCAACAAGGAAGAATTGGAACAGGCGATGCAAGTGGTGTACCGGCATCAGATTCCTTGGAGAGTGATTGGCAGAGGATCCAATCTGTTGGTGCGGGATGGCGGAATCCGGGGTGTGGTGTTCAAATTGGATGAAGGGTTTAACGAATTGAAAGTGGATGGAACCCGGGTCACCGCCGGTGGCGGGTATTCCACCATCTTGCTGGCAACCATGACCTCCAGACAAGGGCTGACCGGATTGGAGTTTGCGGCGGGAATCCCCGGCAACGTGGGGGGCGCCGTCTACATGAATGCGGGTGCGCACGGTTCTGAGATTTCTAAAGTTCTTCATTCCGCGACTGTACTTTTGGAAACCGGTGAATGGGTGACATTGTCGAATGAAGAGATGGAATTTCGCTATCGTACTTCCGTGCTTCAAACCAAACTGAAAGGAATCGTGACCGAAGCTTCTTTCACATTGGAGTACGGAGAACGGGATGAGATCATGTCGCGGCTGACTTCTTATAAAGACCGCCGGAGAAAGACACAGCCATTACAATATCCTTGCGCTGGTAGTGTTTTCAGAAATCCGCCGGGGGATTACGCCGGACGCCTGATCCAGGAAGCCGGTTTAAAGGGCTTCCGGATCGGGGATGCCGAAGTGTCTACCACGCATGCGAACTTTATTATCAACCGGGGTAATGCAACGGCCAAAAATGTTTTGCAATTGATCGAGCACATCATTCAAACCATTGAGGAAAAATACAATATCCGTCTCGAACCGGAAGTGCAGGTGGTGGGTGAAGAGTAAACGGAGGTGACACATTGGAACGGTTTGTGATTGAAGGTGGCAAACCTCTGTCCGGATCTGTTCGTGTCCAAGGATCAAAAAATGCAACCTTGCCCATCCTGGCTGCCACGGTTTTAGCCGAAGGAATTCACCGAATCGAAAACGTTCCCGGATTGACCGACATTTTTGCGATGTGTCATATTTTGGAATCGCTGGGGGCGAAAATTGTTCGTGAACGGTCGACGTTGTATGTGGATACCCGGAACATAGAAAAACATTGCATTCCGGAACATCTGATGAGGCAAATCCGGTCATCGGTTTTTCTGATGGGGCCGTTGCTTGCACGTCTTCAGCGGGTTCATGTGACCAAACCCGGGGGATGCAATATCGGTGCACGCCCGATTGATCTCCATCTCAAAGGGCTTGCCATGTTGGGAACGGAAATTGTGGAGACGGATGGGATCATTCAGTGTGCAGCACCCAAACTGACCGGAACACACATCCCGTTGGCATTTCCGAGTGTCGGCGCCACGGAAAACATCATGATGGCGGCGGTGTGTGCCGAAGGGGAAACCGTCATTGAAAATGCAGCTTGTGAGCCGGAAATTGTTGATTTGGCAACATACCTGGCCAAAATGGGGGCTCAGATCGAAGGAGCCGGCACGCCCGAGATCCGGATTATCGGGGTGGATCAATTGACAGCTGCTTCCCATCAGGTCATGTCCGACCGGATTGCCGCGGGCACGTTCGCCATTGCATCGGTGATCACCCGGGGAGAATTGGTCATGAAAGGGATCAAGGAAGCCGAGATGGAAGGGCTCGCCGCACATCTTGAGCCGTTGGGGGTTCATTTCCGTCCGGATCCGGAGGGTATCCGGGTAAAGGCAGGTTCATCCATCCGGCCGGCTTCTGAATTGGTGACAAAGCCGTTTCCCGGATTTCCGACCGATATGCAACCGCAAACCATGGTCCTGCTGGCGTTGGCGGAGGGCGAAAGCCGGGTGACCGAAAACATTTTTGAACGGCGCTTGAAACATGTGCACGAATTGAAGAAAATGGGAGCGGATATGCATTTGGACGGGTGTACGGTTACGATCCGCGGGGTAAAAAGACTGAAAGGAGCCGAAGTGTTTGCATCGGATTTGCGTTCCGGAGCGGCATTGGTGATCGCCGGATTGGCGGCTTGCGGCCGGACCGTTGTACATGGCGTTCACCATATCGACCGGGGTTATGAGCCGATGGAAGAAACATTCCGACAATTGGGAGGAAATATCAAACGAATCCAGAAGGATGCTGAACAGTAGCACGATTGTGCCGCTGTTTTTTTGTGCGAAAACCTTTCAACATCCCATATTTGTGGTAATATATAGGGAAGATTATATTTTTTGCATCCAGGTCAGTCAGGCGAAAGCAGAGGAAAGGAGTATCATTTGGTGGATGAACGCATTCCTCCCTTTCGCAACCGGATTGGCAAAAAACGGTCCCCGTCACCATGGATTTTGGCATTTATCTTTTTGTTTTTTATGGGAGCGTTGTTTGCCATCTTCTTGCGATCGCCGCTGAGTAAAATCAAAGAGATTGAAATATCCGGAAACCAATTGGTATCAACCAAAACGATTTTGAAGAAAGCGCGGTTACAGAAAGGGGTTTCTTTTTTTGGTGTCCAACCCGGCGAAATCGCAAATCAAATCCGGACCATTCCCGAAGTCCGTCATGCAGAGGTCAAAAAGTCGTTTCCGGATAAAGTGACCATTTTGGTCCGGGAAAAACCGGTTGTCGGTTGGGTTGAAACCAAAGATCAGAAACATCTCCCCATTTTATCGGACGGTACTATTTTACCTCACCGGCAGCTTTCATTCAAATATGACCGGATTTTATTTAAAGGGTGGGATCTTGCCCATCCCATGCTGCAACAAACGGTGCAAGAAATTGGAAAAATCCCTCCGATGATTCAACGTTCCATCAAAGAAGTCCGACCCGTCCCCAAACACCAGGATCAAGTGGAAATTTTAACCGGTTATCAACACCGCATTTTTGTGAGAGTGGAAGACCTTGCACAAAAAATGAATTATTATCCCTCGTTTTCTAAACATCCGCAAGGTACACTGTATTTGTTGGAAAGCATCTGGTTTATTCCGGATGACGGAACGGAGCCGGCAACCTGACATGAGAAAGTCTGTTTAAAAAGAAAAACATGGAAAAAGGAATATCAATAAAAATGTTTTGCTTTAGAGGGGATCACTCTTTGATTGTTGAATATGGTTTGTAAGAGTTTCCTCCCTTTTCCTTAATATAATTTCATTCTAAAATGGATACCCATACTTTAAGACTGACTCCCGGGCAAGGAGGTGCCCAGAATTGAGCAATGAGGATTTCGTTATCACTTTGGATATTGGATCTTCACAAGTTCGTGTCATCGTAGCCGAAATCAATGCAGACGGAACACCACACATTGTGGGAGTGGGGACGGCAGAGTCACAAGGGATGAAAAAGGGAGCCATCATTAATATTGATCAAGCCGTACAATCAATTCGCGAAGCGGTGGATCATGCTGAACGCATGGTTGGCATAGAGATTTCCGAGGTGTTTGTCGGAGTGTCTGGACACCATGTCTCTTTGCAGCCGAGCCATGGTGTTGTTGCTGTTTCCAGTGAAGACAGGGAGATCAGCCTTCATGACATTGACCGTGTGTTGCAAGCGGCGCGGGTGATTGCCTTGCCGCCGGAACGGGCAGTGATTGAAGTCGTTCCAAAGCAATTTATTGTTGACGGCCTCGATGATATCAAAGATCCGAACGGAATGGTCGGTGTCCGGTTGGAAGTGGATGCGATCATTGTCACCGGGACCAAGACGATTTTGACCAATCTGCTCCGCTGTGTGGAGCGGGCGGACTTAAATATCGCCGGAATGGTGTTTTTGCCGCTGGCTGTCAGTGAACTTTGCCTGTCCGATGATGAGAAAAATCTGGGTGTCGTCATGGTGGATATGGGTGGCGGAACCACGACCCTGACGGTTTATCAGCACGGTCACCTTGCAGGAACTTCCGTCATTCCGATCGGCGGGGAATACATAACCAATGACATTGCGATAGGACTCAGGACACAGACCAGCTCAGCCGAGGAAGTGAAATGCAAATACGGGGTTGCCTGTAAAGAATTTGCGCTGACAGACAAGATGTTTAATGTGCAGACGATTGGAACGAGCAGAGACCGGATTGTGACTCAACTGGAATTGGCGCAAATTATTGAACCCCGGCTGGAAGAAATGTTTCAGTTGATCCGCCAACAGGTCAAAGCCATGGGATTTTCGGAAGAACCTGCCGGTGGTTATGTGTTGACGGGAGGAGTCATGGCAACACAGCATATCCTGCATGTGGCGCAAAGCCAATTGGGCGGAGCCGTACGGATCGCCACTCCCCAAAATATCGGCGTCAAGGAGCCCTCATACACCGGCGGAGTCGGCATGATTCACTACTTGCATAAACGCGGGGCTTTTCAAACCGAGTCGCATCGTGCCTCCCATCACCCTCCTCGCCAGAAAAAGCAGCGTGGACCGTCGGCTTTTGAAAAAATGAAAAACTGGTTAAATGAATTCATTTAAAAAGATTTTGGTAAGCATTTGTATTGGAGGGACAAGAATATGTTGGATTTTGATCTTGAAATGGAACAAATTGCCCAGATAAAAGTCATTGGTGTCGGTGGTGGCGGAAGCAATGCAGTCAACCGGATGATTGAGGCGGGCGTACAAGGGGTCGAGTTTATTGCCGTCAACACGGATGCCCAAGCTTTAAACCGCTCCAAGGCGCCTGTCCGCCTGCAAATCGGGGAAAAATTGACCAGGGGGCTCGGAGCCGGTGCCAAACCGGAAATCGGGAAAAAAGCAGCTGAAGAAAGCCGGGAACAAATCGAAAGCGTCTTAAAGGGAGCCGACATGGTGTTTGTCACCGCCGGAATGGGTGGAGGCACCGGAACCGGAGCGGCGCCGGAGATTGCCGCGGTGGCCCGTGAATTGGGGGCGCTGACCGTCGGCGTGGTCACCAAACCGTTTACGTTTGAAGGACGGAGAAGAGCAAATCAGGCGGAACAAGGGGTTGCGGCATTAAAGGAAAATGTGGACACGTTGATCGTGATTCCCAACGACCGCCTGTTGGAAATCGTGGATAAAAACACCCCGATGTTGGAAGCGTTCAGGGAAGCGGATAACGTGCTGAGACAAGGGGTTCAGGGGATTTCCGATTTGATTGCCGTCCCGGGACTCATCAACCTTGACTTTGCGGATGTCCGCACCATTATGACGGAACGGGGTTCCGCCTTGATGGGAATCGGTTCAGCCAACGGGGAAAACCGCGCTGCCGATGCGGCCAAAAAAGCGATTTGCAGTCCTTTGCTCGAAACCTCGATCGAAGGAGCCCGCGGTGTGCTGATGAATATCACCGGCGGCACCAATTTGAGTTTATACGAAGTATATGAAGCGGCGGATATAGTGACCCAGGCTTCCCACTCGGAAGTGAACATGATTTTCGGGGCGGTTATTAATGAAGATCTCAAAGATGAAATTTTGGTCACGGTGATTGCCACCGGCTTCGATCACGAAGAGCAAGAGAAAAAGAGCGTCAAACCGCAATCACAGGGAAAACCTTCTTTTGGCGGAAGGGAAGACAACAATTTGAACCCGTTCCAACGCTTGCAAAAAGACCCTGCTCCCAAAAAACCGGATGAAGAAAGCATCATGGATCCTTACGGCAACTTGGAAGTGCCCACTTTCCTGCGCAACCGCAAAAACAAATGACCGGCTGTTTGCTGCAACCGGACTCCTTCGGGGGTCCGGTTGCTTTTTTTTGCACGCCGTGCGGTTGGAGCCTGCAGGTTGTTTTCCGGTTCGACGAAAAAAGTCAAACGGGGTTGGCAAGTTTAGACAGACTTTGAAATATAGATTAAGATATACTATTCTCACCTCAATTTGGAGAGAGAGCTTATGACAGTGTATGCGGACGTGGTTTTCTTTCTCAACAGCGCAATTGATTTTTTGCTCCTCTGGCTCACTTCCGGGATCCGGAAGCAAAAGGCCGTCTGGTGGCGGTTATTGCTTTCGGCCCTGCTGGGCGGATTTTACTCAATGTTGCATCTGTGGCCGCAATTTTCCATCGCCTACTTTTTGCCGGTGAAAATCATTGTCTCCTTTTTTATGGTTTGGATTGCTTTCGGTTGGAAGGATCCGCTCGCTTTTTTCAGGAATTTGGGAATGTTTTATCTCATTTGCTTTATTACGGGCGGAGCAATGATTGCTTTTCACTATGTCATGACCGGTGACAGCCAGGTGGCCGGAGGCATTTTTTACACGGAATCCCAACATGGATGGGGATCCCCGGTCTCATGGGGGCTGATCATTTTCGGATTTCCGGTTGTGTGGTTGTACACCCGCTTGTCATTGCGTTCGCTGGATGAGCGGCAAATGTTTCACCAATTCACAGCCGATGTGAAAATCCGCTTGAAGGATCAGGAATTGCGTTGCGTGGGACTGGTGGACACCGGAAATCAATTGCGGGATCCGATCACCCGCGCGCCGGTGATCATGGTGGAATTGGAGCAGTTAAAAACGCTGCTTCCGGAACCCTTATGGAAAATGGCCAAAGAGCCGGGGTTTGAAAAAGACTGGGAAGAGCTGCCGGCGGATTGGATGAATCGCATCCGCCTGATTCCTTACCGGGCGGCCGGAAAAAAGAATAACCTCCTGCTGGCCGTCAAACCCGATTATGTCATCATTTCGCAAGGAGAAAATGAGAATAAAATCAAGAAAATTCTCATAGGTATAGATGTCGGAAGTCTTTCATCCGACGGAACTTACCAGGCGATTATTCATCCATCCTGTGTATCAGCCGTTTAAAAGAGGAGGTAAAAGGGATGTTTGCCAGATGGAAAATGGCGTTTCAATTATTCTGGTATCGTATTTTAATTCATTTCGGGCTGAAAGGAGAAGAAATCTACTATATCGGAGGCAGTGAAGCCCTTCCGCCGCCGCTGAGCAAAGAAGAAGAAGCCCATTTGTTGGAACGGCTTCCAAGCGGGGATTCGGCTGTCCGGGCCATCCTGATCGAAAGAAACCTGCGCTTGGTTGTGTACATCGCAAGGAAGTTTGAAAATACCGGGATCCATATCGAGGATCTGGTTTCAATCGGAACCATCGGTTTGATTAAAGCGGTAAACACCTTTGATCCGGAGAAAAAAATCAAATTGGCCACCTATGCTTCCCGTTGTATTGAAAATGAAATTTTGATGTTTTTGCGCCGCAACAACAAAGTCCGGTCGGAAGTTTCGTTCGACGAGCCCTTAAACACGGATTGGGATGGAAATGAGTTGCTGCTGTCTGATGTGTTGGGGACGGATAATGACATCATTTGCCGCGACATTGAAGAAGAAGTGGATAAAAAAATATTGCGGACGGCTTTGTCGCATCTTTCGGACCGGGAACGGAAAATTATGATTTTGCGTTTTGGTCTGGATGGCGGTGAAGAGAAAACACAGAAGGATGTCGCAGATCTGTTGGGAATTTCGCAGTCCTATATTTCCCGTCTCGAAAAAAGGATTATTAAGAGATTGCGTAAAGAATTCAATAAAATGGTTTAATTTCATTTTCATTATAAATTCTCCTTCGCAGGACATACTGTAATTTAGTTCCATCCTGAGGAGGAGAATTTTTCATGGCACGAAACAAAGTGGAAATCTGCGGTGTGGATACATCAAAACTCCCGGTCCTGAAAAACCAAGAGATGCGTGTATTGTTCCAGAAATATCAAGCCGGAGATCTCAAAGCGAGGGAAAAATTGGTCAATGGGAACTTACGCTTGGTGCTGAGTGTGATTCAACGTTTCAATAACCGTGGAGAATGCGTGGATGATTTATTCCAAGTGGGATGTATCGGATTAATGAAAGCCATTGATAATTTTGATCTCAGCCAAAATGTCAAATTCTCAACCTATGCCGTGCCGATGATCATCGGAGAAATCCGGCGGTATTTGCGGGATAACAATCCGATTCGTGTATCCCGGTCGTTGCGGGATATTGCATACAAAGCACTGCAGGTTCGCGATCAATTGACCAACCGGCATTCCAGGGAACCGACGATCTACGAAATATCGGAAGCATTAAATGTCCCGAAAGAAGATGTTGTGTTTGCACTTGATGCGATTCAAGACCCGGTTTCGTTGTTTGAACCGGTTTATCAGGATGGCGGTGATCCGATTTTTGTCATGGATCAATTAAGTGATGACAAATCCAAAGATGTGCAGTGGATTGAAGAGATTGCACTGAAAGAGGCACTGAACCGGTTAAACGGAAGAGAAAAAATGATTTTGTCCATGCGCTTTTTCGAAGGAAAAACACAAATGGAAGTGGCGGATGAAATCGGCATTTCCCAAGCCCAGGTTTCTCGCTTGGAGAAAGCAGCAATACAACAAATGAATAAATTTATTAATTAAAATATAAACCGGAGCTTGCCAACGGGTGGAAATGGCAAGCTTTTTTTAACGGGAAAAGTTCTGCTTAAAAAAGGGATGTCCTCATTACATTTTCCGGCCTGTTTACATATATATAATAAAAAATCATGGCAAACGGAGGGCATCTTTCCCATGAAAATATCCGAGTTGCAGGAAAAAGATGTTGTGAATATTGCTGACGGGCGCAAGTTGGGACAAATTTATGATTTGGAGCTGGATATGCAAAAAGGCGTGATCCAGGCCATTGTGGTTCCCGGGGAAACGAGATGGTTCGGGTTGGTTTCCGGGGGGCATGAGTGGGTGATTCCATGGCGTCACATTGTAAAAATCGGCTCGGATGTGATTTTGGTCCGGTTGGACAACGGCCGGTCCTCCCCGATGGCACCCCCTTCCCACGCCATGTTACCGGACGGTGACGAGTACCGTTAATCAGTTTGTTCCGTTGTGAAGATATGGTAATATGATTGGAAGGGAGGGTGTATATGGAGCCATTTCGTTATCAACAGAAAAATGGTGTGCCTTATTTTACGGTGGAGGAATGGGAGCGCATGTTCCCTCATCTGACCGTGGGTTTTAGCGCCAAAGATCACAAAGAAGATAAATTCTGTCGAAATTACGCACTACATGTCGGGGATCAACCGGAACAAGTCCTATCCAACCGGAAAGAACTGTCTGATGCGCTTCAGATGCCTTTTTCCGCTTGGACTTGCGGGGAACAGGTTCATGGTGTCCATATCGAAACGGTGGGGGAGAAACACCGGGGATATGGAAAAGATTCGCGGAAAACCGCTTTCCAAGACACCGACGGGATGGTGACAAACGAAACCGGAATCTTATTGGCGGCCTACTTTGCCGATTGTGTTCCGCTTTATTTTTATGCCCCCGATGTCGACTGGATCGGGATTGCGCATGCCGGTTGGAAAGGAACGGTCGGGGGAATCGGTTCAAAAATGGTCGGACGTTTCACATCGCTTGGAGCAGATCCCGGAAAAATCCGTGTCGTGATTGGCCCGTCGATCGGCTCCTGTTGTTATGAAGTGGATGAACGGGTGTACCGGCCGCTGGAAAACATATTATCGGATGAAAAAGCTCTAAATGAAGTCGCCGTAAGCCGGGAACCGGGTCGCTGGCAGCTGGATTTGAAAAAAGCCAATGCCAAAATTTTGGAAAAAGCCGGCGTCCATCCGCGACATATTCTTTTGTCACGGTTTTGTACAAGCTGTGACCAAGATTATTTTTATTCCCATCGTCGCGATCAGGGAGAAACCGGACGAATGGTTGCATACATCGGAAAGAAGGAAAGGGGATCGGAATGAACGAATTTGCTAACCGGTGGGAAAAAGTGAAACAACGAATCGGGCAGGCGTGTCAGCGTTCCGGCCGGGATCCGAAGGAGGTTCATGTGCTTGCGGTCACTAAATATTTAGATACGGAAGCGACCAAAAGCATTTTGGACCTGGGGTTGGAGCATGTCGGCGAAAACCGGGTGCAAAACGCCCTTCCCAAATGGGAGAAGTTAAAAGACCGGGGAACATGGCATTTTATCGGCCATTTGCAACGGCGGAAAGCCAAAGACGTGGTTGGCAGATTTTCCTATATCCACTCACTGGACCGGTTTTCCCTCGCGGAAGAAATCAACAAACGGGTATTGCAAAGCGGATATCCGCCGCAGCGTTGTTTTTTGCAAGTCAATGTCTCGGGAGAAGAATCAAAATATGGAATTTCTCCGCAAGAATTAGAAGAATTTGCCCTTGAAGTGGCGAATTTAAAAACCATTGACATCACCGGCCTGATGACCATGGCACCCATAGCGGACAACCCCGAAGAAGTGAGGCCTGTCTTTCGTGAATTAAAACGATTGCAAGGAAAATTACAACGGTTAAACCATCCCCGTTTGCAAGTACCTCATTTATCCATGGGCATGTCCCAAGATTTTGAAATTGCCATTGAAGAAGGAGCGACTTGGGTGCGGTTGGGCTCTGTTTTGATTGGGGGTGAAAAACGGGGTGGCTAGCCTTTGTGTCAGGAGGCGATTTCCCAATGACATTCATGGACCGGATTATGGGCTTTTTCGGCGTGACCGATGAGGATTTATACCAAGAAACGGAAGAAGAGCAAGGAACTTCCAGCCCGAAGGGGCGAAGCAATGTGGTTTCGCTGCATACACAAAAAAACATTCGTATGGTATTATTTGAACCGCGCGCATATGAAGAGTCGCCGGAAATTGCGGATCACTTGAAAAGCCACCGCCCTGTGGTGGTCAACCTGCAAATGGTCCGCCGCGAGCAAGGGGTGCGGATCATCGACTTTTTAAGCGGTACCGTCTATGCTTTGGGGGGAAACATTCAAAAACTGGGTGAAAATATCTTTATTTGCACACCGGCGAATGTGGATATCCAAGGATCGATCACAGATATCTTCAAAGAGGAAGAGGCAAAAAATTTGAGGTGAAGTGGAAAAAATGATTTACTCCATCGTGAGCCAGTTTTTCAATATCTATTCGATTGTGCTCATCATTTATGTCCTGTCTTCGTGGTTTCCCAATTTCAGGGACACCCCGGTGGGCAT
The DNA here is from genome assembly GCF_013912365.1 of Thermoactinomyces intermedius. Lineage (NCBI taxonomy): Bacteria > Bacillati > Bacillota > Bacilli > Caryophanales > Thermoactinomycetaceae > Thermoactinomyces > Thermoactinomyces intermedius. The sequence continues at coordinate 5,085 of NZ_JACETT010000024.1, read as the reverse complement.
TTTTCTCGCGAAAGTTTCCGAACCTTATTTGAGCGTGTTTCGCCGCTTCATTCCACCGATCGGCGGGATGATTGACATCTCCCCCATCGTAGCGCTTTTTGTTTTGCATTTCGTTGAATTAGGCGTATATACAATTATCGATTGGGTGCTATAATTCTGTGATGTCAAAAGAAAATATTTTTATGCATTTTCGTCCGGAAGAACGCCCGTTTGTGGAACGTTCTTTGGACTATGTGCATCGCGCATCCGACAGAAATCAATTGGTTGTCACTCCTTTTTTGGATCCGAGGGAGCAGTTTATTCTGACGTCGGTTGTCAAAAGGGAGCCGGATCTTCTTTTCTGTCTGGATGGCGGGTATCCGGAAGCAGAGCGAAAGCGCGCTTTGATTGTTCCCGATTATTACGGGGAAAATCCGGAATGGACGGATTTGGTTTTTTACAGACTTGAAACAAAAGATTCAAAAGAACTGAAACACCGTGATGTTTTGGGAGCTTTGACGGGTTTGGGAATCAAACGGAACATGCTGGGGGACATCCTGCCACACGGGAAAGGATGCGATATTATCGTTGCCGGCGAGATGGCGGAATATATTTTTCTGGGTATTGGACAAGTCGGACGCCATCGTGTTAGTATAAGGAAGATTAATCGCGCGGAACTGACTCTTCCCGAAAGAAACGGAAAGATCCGGACGGCTTCTGTGGCCTCGATGCGTGTCGATGCAGTAATATCAGAAGGTTATCGGGTCTCTAGAACAAAGGCTGCGTCCATGGTGAAAAGCGGTAAGTGCAAAGTGAATTGGAAATTAGTGGATCAACCGGATTATCCGGTGGCACCGGGCGACTTGATTTCACTAAGAGGATTTGGACGTTTGGCTGTAGAAAGTATTGAGGGACATAGCAAAAAAGGAAGAATATGGATAAAACTGAGTACTTATCATTGATGGGAGCCCGGATGATTTTTGCAGGCTTCCGGAAGGACGTTTTTTCATTTTGCAGAATAAGAATGAGTGCAATTTTTTCAGGAGGTGCGAAAGATGCCATTAACACCTTTAGATATACACAATAAAGAGTTTAAAAGATCTTTCCGTGGATATGATGTTGATGAAGTGAACGATTTTCTTGACCAGATTATTAAAGATTTTGAACTGCTCACACGGGAAAAACTGGAACTGGAACAACAAGTGGAAGAGTTGCAGGCAGAGATTGAACGTTTGATGGAAGACGAATCCATGTTCCAAACCGGACCGCAGCAAATGCAACAGCAGCAACAACAAACCGTACAACCGCCGGCACCCGCGCCGCAACCGATGCAACGTTATCCGGAACCTGTTCAGCATCCGTCGCCTCAAGCATTGAGCTCGATGGAACAAAGCATTCACAAATCGATCCGTGTGGCTCAGGAAGTGGCCGAGGAAGTCCGCTTAAACGCCAAGAAAGAAGCCGAATTGATTGTTCAGGAAGCAGAGAAAAATGCCGACCGGATCATCAACGAAGCATTGCAAAAGGCACGTGCCATCCACAGCGAGCTGCTTGATCTGAAACAAAAAGCAACCGTCTACCGTGCACGTTTCCGCACGCTGGTGCAATCGCATCTGGACATTCTGGAAAACTCCGATTGGGAATCCCTGGAAGAGTTGGAGTCCGGATTGGAAGAACAAGGAAAGAAACTTGAACAATATGCCGAACAGGATCAATCCCGGGAGATGTTGATGGATCAAAACACCCAAGAGTATAAAGACTTCAACACCCAGGAGTTTCAGGATTTCAACACGCAGGAATTCCAAGATTTCAATGGCATGAACAATGTGGAAGATAATTCCGTCATGGACGAAGTCGCCGCTTCTTCCTATTATGAAGAAGAAGAACCACGCCGCGAGTTGCGCAGAACATCCAGAAAACTGAAGAAAAAAGCAATGTTTTAATGGACATGCCGATGTTCTGGGAGATCAGTAAAAAGAGAATCAGGGCTAATGGTAAAGAAAGGGAAGAGTAGATAGGTAAACTCGTGTTTGCAGCGAATTAGGGATGGTGTAAGCCTAATCCGAGTTTCTATCGAAAATCACCCTGGAACTGTCACCTGAAATTGGAGTAAGGTCGACCGCGTCATCCACGTTAAGGATGGTTGAGAGGTTTTGTCTCCAATTCAAGGATACGAAGCCAGTAGGGTGGTACCGCGGGAAACCTTCTCGTCCCTAGAGGATGCAGAAGGTTTTTTTATGTTTTTAGAAAAGGATAAAGGAGTGATTACACACATGCCGGACTACCGTCAAACATTAAATCTGCCGAAAACCAATTTTCCAATGCGCGGGAATTTGCCCAACCGCGAACCGGAAATGCAAAAATGGTGGGATGAGATCGACATTTATCAGCAAGTGCTGGAAAAAAGAAAAGGAGCCGATTCCTTTATTCTTCATGACGGGCCTCCTTATGCCAACGGGGATTTGCACATTGGGCATGCCCTGAACAAAATTCTCAAAGATTTCATCATCCGGTATAAATCGCTGAAAGGATATTATGCTCCTTACATTCCCGGTTGGGATACCCACGGTTTGCCGATTGAGCATGCCATCGTCAGCAAGAAAAAAGTGGACCGGAAAAACGTGGATCCGGTCAAATTCCGGGAAATGTGCAAAGAGTATGCTTTATCCTTTGTCAATAAACAAAAAGAACAATTCAAACGCCTGGGGGTCCGGGGGGACTGGGACAACCCTTATATAACGTTGAAACCGGAATATGAAGCTGAACAGATCCGCGTGTTCGGGGAAATGTTGAAAAAGGGTTATATTTATCGCGGGCAAAAAGCCATTTACTGGTCCCCGTCTTCCGAAACGGCACTGGCCGAAGCGGAAATTGAATACCGTGATAAACGCTCGCCGTCCATTTATGTTTTGTTTCCGGTGAAACAGGGCAATGCTGTGCTTTCGGCAGACAATACCTATGTGGTGATCTGGACCACCACACCTTGGACGATTCCCGCCAACCTGGCCGTTGCCCTGCATGAGGATTTTGAATACAACCTGGTTGAGGCGAACGGACGCAAAATGGTGATGGCCAAAGCTTTGTTGGCGAAAGTGATGGAAGAGGCCGGCATTTCCGATTACCGGGTGCTGTCAGCGTTCAAAGGAAAACAACTGGAAGGCGTCATTTGCCGGCATCCGCTGTATGACCGGGAAAGCCCCGTCATTTTTGGTGATCATGTCACTTTGGATGCAGGAACCGGTTGTGTTCACACGGCTCCGGGACATGGGGAAGAAGACTTTTATGTTGGACAGAAATACAACTTGGGCGTGCTTTGCCCGGTGGATGAGAAAGGGCGCATGACGGAGCAGGCTCCCGGTTTTGAAGGATTGTTCTATGACGATGCCAACAAAAAAGTGACAGAAAAGCTGGAGGAAGCCGGCTACTTGTTAAATTTGGGCTTTATCACCCACCAATATCCTCATGACTGGCGGACCAAAAAACCGGTCATTTTCCGGGCGACGGAACAATGGTTTGCGTCGATTGACGGATTCCGTGAAAAAATGCTGGAAGAGATCCGGAAAGTCAAATGGACACCGTCCTGGGGAGAGATCCGCCTTCACAACATGATTGCCGACCGTGGTGATTGGTGTATCTCGCGGCAGCGGATTTGGGGCGTTCCTTTGCCGATCTTTTATTGCACGAAATGCGGCCATCCCCATGTAACCGATGAAACCATTGATTTTGTTGCCAATCTGTTTAAAGAACGGGGTTCTTCAGTTTGGTATGAAAAACCGGTTGAAGAATTGATGCCGCCCGGTTCCACCTGCTCCGAATGCGGCCATGACAAGTTCCGCAAAGAAACCGATACGATGGATGTGTGGTTTGATTCCGGCAGCAGCCACCGTGCGGTGTTGGAAGGACGGGAAAACTTGCAATGGCCGGCGGACATGTATTTGGAAGGATCGGACCAATATCGCGGCTGGTTTAACTCTTCCCTGTCCACCGCCGTGGCAACCAAAGGACAAGCTCCTTATAAAGAGGTGCTGAGCCACGGATTTTTCTTGGACGGAGAAGGGCGGAAGATGTCCAAGTCCTTGGGGAACGTGATTGCCCCGGCCAAAGTGATCCAACAATATGGTGCGGATATTTTGCGCTTGTGGGTGGCTTCTTCAGATTATCGGGCAGATGTGCGAATTTCGGATGCCATCTTGAAACAAACGGCCGAAGCTTACCGGAAAATCCGGAACACTTTCCGCTTTTTGCTGGGCAACTTAAACGGATTTGATCCCGGTTCGGACCGCTTGGCTCTGAATGAATTGACCGAATTGGACCGTTATGCGCTTATCAAGCTGAATCGTCTGGTCGAGCGGGTGAGCAAGTCTTATGATGACTATGATTTCCACCAGGTTTACTATGACATCCACCATTTCTGCACGGTGTTTTTAAGCCAGTTCTACCTGGATGTGTTAAAAGACCGGCTCTATGTATTGCCCACGGATTCGGAAGTGCGCCGTTCGGCACAAACCGTGTTGTATGAAGTCTTGCTGACGCTGGTGAAAATCACCAACCCCATCCTGCCGCATACGACGGAGGAAGTCTGGAAATATATTCCGGGCGATCATGAAATCAGTGTGCAACTTTGTGATTTCCCGGTTGCAAGGGAAGATTGGTATGATGAAGCTCTGGAGAAAAAATGGGATGAATTGTTGACCATCCGCGATGTGGTCTTAAAAGCGCTGGAAGAAGCGCGGGCCGAAAAATTAATCGGAAACTCGCTGGGAGCGGCTGTCGAAATCACGCCGAATCCGGAAGCCGGGGAGTTGCTCAAGTCCACGGATCATTTGGATCAACTGTTTATTGTCTCCGGTGTTGTCCTGAACGAAGCTTCTTCTGACGTGACGGCGGAGGAGAAGGTGAAAGTGACGGTTCGTACGGCAGAAGGAGAAAAATGCGAACGCTGCTGGGTGATTTCCCCGACCGTGGGCCAAGATGCCGACCATCCGCATCTGTGCTCGCGTTGTGCCACCATTGTGAAAAAATTGGGTGTCGATTTGAGCGAATAAAACAGATAACGCAACAAATCCAAAGCCCCCTTCTCAACGAAGAGAAGGGGGCTTTGGATTT
>NZ_JACETT010000023.1:0-3026 GCF_013912365.1 Thermoactinomyces intermedius | reverse complement strand
GTGCAACCGTGAGAAGTAGTAGGGAAAGCCCTCGACCGATTCGTATCCGTCAGCTGAACACATTGCTGTGCTTACACCCCGGACCGATCTACCTTGTCATCTGCAAGGGGTCTTACTTCCACAAGGGAATGGGAAATCTCATCTTGAGGGGGGCTTCGCGCTTAGATGCTTTCAGCGCTTATCCCTTCCGCACTTGGCTACCCAGCGGTGCTCCTGGCGGAACAACTGGTACACCAGAGGTGCGTCCATCCCGGTCCTCTCGTACTAAGGACAGCTCCTCTCAAATTTCCTGCGCCCGCGACAGATAGGGACCGAACTGTCTCACGACGTTCTGAACCCAGCTCGCGTACCGCTTTAATGGGCGAACAGCCCAACCCTTGGGACCTACTTCAGCCCCAGGATGCGATGAGCCGACATCGAGGTGCCAAACCTCCCCGTCGATGTGGACTCTTGGGGGAGATAAGCCTGTTATCCCCGGGGTAGCTTTTATCCGTTGAGCGATGGCCCATCCACACGGAACCACCGGATCACTAAGTCCGACTTTCGTCCCTGCTCGACTTGTAGGTCTCGCAGTCAAGCTCCCTTCTGCCTTTGCACTCTGAGGGCGCGATTTCCAACCGCGCTGAGGGAACCTTGGAGCGCCTCCGTTACCTTTTAGGAGGCGACCGCCCCAGTCAAACTGCCCACCTGACACGGTCCTCCCGCCGGATGACGGCGGCGAGTTAGAACCCCGATACGGCCAGAGTGGTATCCCACCGGCGTCTCCACCGAAGCTGGCGCTCCGGCTTCGCAGACTCCCACCTATCCTGTACAAGCCGTACCCGGATTCAATATCAGGCTGCAGTAAAGCTCCACGGGGTCTTTCCGTCTTGTCGCGGGTAACCAGCATCTTCACTGGTAGTACAATTTCACCGGGTCTCTCGTTGAGACAGTGCCCAGATCGTTACGCCTTTCGTGCGGGTCGGAACTTACCCGACAAGGAATTTCGCTACCTTAGGACCGTTATAGTTACGGCCGCCGTTTACTGGGGCTTCGGTTCAGAGCTTCGCGCGAGCTAACTCTTCCCCTTAACCTTCCAGCACCGGGCAGGCGTCAGCCCCTATACTTCGCCTTGCGGCTTTGCAGAGACCTGTGTTTTTGCTAAACAGTCGCCTGGGCCTCTTCACTGCGGCCCCCTCGGGCCCGAAGACCCTAACGGGGCACCCCTTCTCCCGAAGTTACGGGGTCATTTTGCCGAGTTCCTTAACGAGAGTTCTCCCGAGCACCTTAGGATTCTCTCCTCGCCTACCTGTGTCGGTTTGCGGTACGGGCACCTTGTTCCTCCTTAGAGGCTTTTCTTGGCAGTGTGAGATCAAGAACTTCGGTACTGAAACTTCCCTCGCCATCACAGCCTGGCCTTAAAGAAGAGACGGATTTGCCTGTCTCTTCAGCCTCACTGCTTGGACGCGCACAACCAGTCGCGCGATTCTCTACCCTCCTGCGTCCCCCCGTCGTCAACGGAACAAGGTGGTACAGGAATCTCAACCTGTTGTCCATCGCCTACGCCTTTCGGCCTCGGCTTAGGTCCCGACTAACCCTGAGCGGACGAACCTTCCTCAGGAAACCTTAGGCTTTCGGTGGAAGGGATTCTCACCCTTCTTTTCGCTACTCATACCGGCATTCTCACTTCCAAACGCTCCACCACTTCTCACGAAGCAGCTTCGCTGCTGTTTGGAACGCTCCCCTACCATGTCCGAAGGACATCCGCAGCTTCGGTGAACCGTTTAGCCCCGTTACATTTTCGGCGCAGAGTCACTTGACCAGTGAGCTATTACGCACTCTTTGAATGATGGCTGCTTCTAAGCCAACATCCTGGTTGTCTGGGCAACTCCACATCCTTTGCCACTTAACGGTTACTTTGGGACCTTAGCTGGCGGTCTGGGCTGTTTCCCTCTCGACCACGGATCTTAGCACTCGTAGTCTGACTCCCGGAGGACGAGTCTGTGGCATTCGGAGTTTAACTGAGTTCGGTAACCCTGTGGGGGCCCCTAGCCCAATCAGTGCTCTACCTCCACGACTCCTCTCCGAGGCTAGCCCTAAAGCTATTTCGGGGAGAACCAGCTATCTCCGGGTTCGATTGGCATTTCACCCCTACCCACACCTCATCCTATGGTTTTTCAACACCAACAGGTTCGGGCCTCCATTCCGTGTTACCGGAACTTCACCCTGGACATGGGTAGATCACCCGGTTTCGGGTCGACGGCCACGTACTCATTCGCCCTGTTCAGACTCGCTTTCGCTGCGGCTCCGGCTTCTCACCTTAACCTCGCACGGGACCGTCACTCGCCGGTTCATTCTACAAAAGGCACGCCGTCATCCCTTTAAAAGGACTCCGACTGATTGTAAGCACACGGTTTCAGGTTCTCTTTCACTCCCCTCCCGGGGTGCTTTTCACCTTTCCCTCACGGTACTGGTTCACTATCGGTCGCCAGGGAGTATTTAGCCTTGGGAGGTGGTCCTCCCTGCTTCCCACGGGGTTTCACGTGTCCCGCGGTACTCAGGATCCGTCTCGGAGGGTGACCGATTTCGATTACAGGGCTGTTACCTTCTTTGGCGGGTCTTTCCAGAACCACTTCATCTATCCGTCACCTTTGTGACTCCGTGTGAGACGTCCTACAACCCCGGTTGGCAAAGCCAACCGGTTTGGGCTGTTCCCGTTTCGCTCGCCGCTACTCAGGGAATCGCGTTTGCTTTCTCTTCCTCAGGGTACTAAGATGTTTCAGTTCCCCTGGTGTGCCCCCGTCCATCCTATGGATTCAGATGGCGGTGCCAGCTCTTCAAGCTGGCGGGTTCCCCCATTCGGACATCCCCGGATCAACGCTCACTTACAGCTCCCCGAGGCATATCGGTGTTCGTCCCGTCCTTCATCGGCTCCTGGCGCCAAGGCATCCACCGTGTGCCCTTAGTAGCTTACCCTACTGGCTCTCTTGGAGATTACTTCTCCCGGTGATTGCAACTTGACAAGTGACGTGTGAAGATTCTCGTCA
>NZ_JACETT010000022.1:0-41050 GCF_013912365.1 Thermoactinomyces intermedius | reverse complement strand
TTTTTAATCAGAATAACCACCGTCGTCGGGACCGCTGTCATCGTTCTTCCCCAGCTGGATCAAATCGCCATGGGACTCATCCCCCGTACGCCAAACGGCTCCATCACGTATGCCTTGGGATTGATCGGCGGCGTTGGCGGATCCATCACCATCGCTTCCTATGGCTATTGGGTGCGGGAAAAAAACTGGTCGGGTCCTCCCTGGATCCCGGTCATGCGCCTGGATACCTGTGTCGCTTACACGCTGACCGCCATCTTCACCCTTTCGCTTTTGATCGTGGGAGCTGAATTTTTATACGGATCGGGCATCGAATTGCAAAACGAAGAAGGATTGATCCACCTTGCCGTCCTTTTGGGCAAAGAATTTGGCACCCCGGTCTATTGGTTGTTCCTGCTTGGTTTTTGGTCTGCGTCATTTACATCGGTCTTAGGGGTGTTTAACGGCGTTCCCTATCTTTTCGCCGACTTGGTTCGCCATTTCAAAAAAGAAGTCCCCGGAACAAAGGAACCCGCTCCTGTTTCTGTGCGGGACCCTTTCTACCGCGGCTTTCTCTTGTGGATGACATTCCCTCCGATGTTGCTCTTGTTTTTGGAAAAACCGGTCGGCCTTGTGATTTTGTACGGAGTTCTCGGCTCCTTGTTCATGCCTTTTATCTCCGTCACTTTGTTGATTTTGTTAAATTCCAAAAAATTGGATCCGGCCTACCGGAACCGTTGGTGGGCCAATGCCGTTCTGATCATCAGCCTGGTCTTGTTTGCCATCCTTGCGGTCAACGAAATCATGGATATGGTCTGACCATCCTTAAAATCATTGTGAAAAGAAAACCCGGTATGAAACCGGGTTTTCTTTATTGTTCATTATACAAATGGCAAGCCACCCAGTGTTTGGGCTCGGCTTCTTTCCATTCCGGAACGGCCTTGGCACAGATGTCCATCGCTTTCGGGCACCGGGTCCGGAACCGGCAGCCGCTGGGAGGATCAATGGGACTGGGGACGTCTCCTTCCAAAATAATGCGTTCCCGTTTTTTGGAAACATCCGGATCCGGAATGGGAACGGCAGAGAGCAGCGCTTCCGTATACGGGTGCAACGGTTTGTCATACAGTTCCTCACTGTCTGCAAGCTCCACCATGCTTCCCAGATACATCACGCCCACACGATCCGAAATATATTTCACCATCGACAAATCATGGGCAATAAACAGATAAGTCAGCCCTTTTTCTTTTTGGAGTTTTCGCATCAAGTTGACGACTTGTGCCTGAATGGAAACGTCCAACGCCGAAATCGGTTCATCGGCGATGATAAACTCGGGATTGACTGCCAAGGCCCGGGCAATTCCGATCCGCTGCCGTTGCCCCCCGCTGAACTCGTGCGGGAAACGGTTGGCATGCTCTTCATTGAGCCCGACCACTTTCAACAGGTCCAAAACCCGTTTTTTCCGTTCTTCCCCTTGAGCCAGCCCGTGGATGTCGATCCCTTCCGCAATGATATCCATGACCGTCATGCGTGGATTGAGCGAAGCATACGGATCCTGGAAAATCATCTGCATTTTCCGGTTAAATTCTTTCAGTTTCTTTCCTTTTAATTGATACACATCGTCCCCGTTAAACGTAACCGAACCTTCCGTCGCATGGTACAGCCGGATCAAGGTGCGGCCAATGGTGGACTTTCCGCAACCGGACTCACCGACCAACCCGAGGGTTTCTCCCCGGTAAACGTCAAAAGTAACCCCGTCCACCGCTTTGACCACTTGACCATTACTGAGCCGGAAATGTTTTTTCAATCCCTTCACCGACAAAATCACATCTTTTTCCGGCCGTATCCCTTGATTTTTATTTTCCTGCTTACTCACTTTTCTCCCCTCCAATCGGTCCTTTCTGGACATTTGGCTTCGGAGCCATGGGATGTTCCAGCCAGCAAGTCACCTGATGCGTGGATGACACCTCGGTAACTTCCGGCATATATTCCTTGCAAACCTTCATCGCATGCTTGCAACGGTCTGCAAACGGGCACCCTTTCGGAGGGGAAATCAAATCGGGAGGGGAGCCCGGAATCGGAAGCAATTCCTGCTCATGCGACAAGTCCAGCCGTGGCATGGAATCCATCAACCCCCAGGTGTACGGATGGCGGGGGTGATAAAACACTTCTTCCAAAGTGCCGGATTCCACCACTTGTCCCGCATACATCACCACGACCCGGTCGGCAATGTCGGCCACCACCCCGAGATCGTGGGTGATCAAAATAATGGAGCTTCCTGTTTTCCGTTGCAATTCTTTCATCAACTCAATGATTTGCGCCTGAATGGTTACGTCCAAAGCCGTTGTCGGTTCATCCGCAATCAGCAGTTTGGGCTGACAAGCCAGGGCAATCGCAATCATGGCCCGTTGCCGCATGCCTCCGGAAAATTGGTGGGGATACTGCTTGATCCGGGATTCCGGGCTGGGAATTCCGACCAATCTCAACATTTCCACCGCTTTTTCTCTGGCTTCCGACGCACTCAGATTCTGGTGTTTCATCAACCCTTCCGTGATTTGCCGTCCCACCGTCATGGTCGGGTTGAGAGAAGTCATGGGATCTTGGAAAATCATGGCGATTTCGGCCCCGCGAACCTTTTCCATCTCTTTGTCGCTGAGTTTTGTCAAATCTTTTCCTTCAAAAAGGATTTCTCCTTCTTTGATGATGCCCGGGGGTTGGGGAATCAAGCGCATAATGGTTTGCGAGGTCACGCTTTTCCCGCATCCCGATTCTCCCACAACAGCCACGGTTTCCCCTTTGTTGACGTGAAAGCTCACACCTCTTACCGCTTTCACTTCGCCGTTATACGTTTTAAATGAAACATGCAAGTCTTTCACATCGAGTAATTTCTCCATACTGATTCCCCCCTTTATTTGCGCATTCTTGGATCAAGTGCATCCCTCAAGCCGTCTCCCAAAAGGTTGAACGCGAGCATGATCAAACAGAGAATCGTTGCCGGATAAAACACTTGATACGGAAAAATCTGCAAATATCTGGCGCCGTCATTTACAAGTGATCCAAGGCTTGCCAGCGGCGGACGGATCCCCAGGCCGATAAAGCTCAAAAATGCTTCAAAGAAAATGGCTGAAGGAATGGCAAACGTCACCGCAATAATAATCGGCCCCATCACATTGGGGATCAAATGTTTGAGCAAAATGCGCCGGTGTCCGGCCCCCAACGTACGGGCCGCCAACACGTATTCCTGGGATTTCAGTTTCAGGATCTGTGCACGAACCACCCTGGCCATCGGCACCCATCCCGTGACTGACAACGCCAACGCAATGGGGATAATCCCCGGTTCAAAGATCAGAAGCATCAAAATAATGATGATCAGGTTGGGAATGGAATATAAAATCTCCACCACCCGCTGCAAGATCATGTCCACCCGGCCGCCGAAATATCCGGAAACACTTCCGACGGTCACACCGATGCAAAGATCAAACAAAGCAGCCAAAAAAGCGATTTGCAAGGAAACCTGGGCCCCGTACCATGTCCGTTGCCACAAGTCACGGCCAAAATTGTCGGTTCCGAAATAATGGTCGGCAAACGGTTCCTTGTTTTGAGCAGAGTAATCCTGTGTCCGGTAATCATAATCATTCATCATGGGACCGGCAAAAGCGAAAAATCCAATAACCAAAATAATGACAAGGCCGATCATCGCTCCCCAGTTGGAACGAAAACGGCGTGCCGCATCTTTCCAAAAACCGACCCGCTCCCGGGTGAGCTGCTCCCCGCCTGATTCATCGGCTCCAATCGGCTCAAACATTTCCGGTGTGATCTCGTTGATTGTTTTCTCACTCATCGCTGATTCACTCCTTTGCACCCGTTAGTCGAATCCGGGGATCGATGACTCCGTATAAGATATCGACAAGAAAGATGGTGGCAAGAATCAAAATGGAGTAAAAAATGGTAACCCCCATAATCAAGGTATAATCATTGACCTGGATCGACTGAACGAAGAATTCCCCGATTCCGGGTACGGCAAAGATGGTTTCCACAATCAACGAACCGGTAATAATATTCACCGCCAAAGGTCCCAACACGGTAATCGCAGGAATGAGCGCATTACGCAAAGCATGGCGGAAAACGATGGCCTGTCTTCCCAATCCTTTGGCTTTGGCCGTTTTCATATAATCCTGATCCATCACTTCCACCATTTCGGTCCTCACATAACGGGAAATCTGTGCAATGACGGTGAAAGAAAGAGCCAATGACGGCAAAATGGTATGCTCATAAGTTCCCCACAACCCCGCCGGAAGTATTTGCCATTTCACGCCAACCCAATAGGATAAAAGAGCCGCCAGAACGAAGCTTGGGATTGATATTCCCCCGACGGCAATCACTGTGGCCACATTATCCAACCAACCTCCGCGCCGGAGCGCCGCACCCACTCCGAGTAACAGTCCGACCAAAACTCCGAAAACCAGTGCCTGCGCCCCGATAAAAGCAGACGCTTCAAATCCTTCCAACAACATTTCAGTCACGGAGCGGCCGTCATACGATAAGGACTGACCAAAATCCCCCTGCACCAAACGCTTCATAAAGTTTACATACTGCACCGGGAGCGGATCCTTCAGGCCATAGGTTTCCATGATTTGATCCCGGATCAATGGAGGCAATTTTTCTTCATTTTTCAACGGAGTTCCCGGCAAAGAGTGCATCAAAAAGAAAGTAGCCGTGACAATAATCCAAAGCGTAAGCACCATATAACCCAACCGGCTCAGAATATATCGCAGCATACCGCTTCACTTCCTTTCCTTCTTGATTCAGCATGGATGAAGGTATATGTCAAACAGGTGACATATACCTTCTCCCGGCAAAACTCGGATCTTATTTTCCGGTATCCACCGATGCCCATTTCAAAGTGTATTCCGGACCAATCGGGCTCCAGTACCAGTCCTTAATAAATGGTTTTTTCACAGCTTTTTGCGTGCGATAATAAAGCGGAACAATGGCTTGTTCGCTAATCAGCAATTCTTCGGCTTTTTGCATTTCTTCAAAACGTTGTTTGAAGTTTCCGTTTTCTTTTGCCTTTTTAATCAACTGATCGTATTCCGGATTGTTGTACTTCCCGCGGTTAAAGGAGTTGTCGCTGGTAAAGAGGTCGAGGAAAGTCATCGGGTCGTTGTAATCGGGTCCCCATCCGGAATATAACAAATCAAACCGTTGGTTTTTCCCTCTTTCCAGACGCTCTTTAAACGGCACCGAGGTGATTTGTACATTCGCTCCCAAATTGACACGCAATTGTTCTTGAATAAATTGCATTTCTTGCTTGGCCGTCGTTACATCATCTCCAACCAATTCGATGGACGGTGCTTGGGACAATCCCAACTCTTTCAATCCTTCTTGCCATAACTGTTTGGCTTTGTTCGGATCATACTGCGGGTCCATTTTCACCAAATCACGGTATTTTTTGTTGTCATCCACACCGCTGGCTTTGATAAACGGCGGAACCAGAGCACCGGATGGAACCGATCCGGTTTTGGATATATTCTCCACTAATGTTTTGCGGTCAATTGCCAAACTGATCGCTTTTCTGATTTTTTCATTTTTAAAGAAATCTTTGGTTTGGTTCATTTCCAGATACCAGCTGGAACCATCGTCAATGTTAAAAGTGTTGGGATCGTTTTTAAAAGCGTCTATAAATTCCGAAGACAGGTACGTAAAATCCAATTTTCCCGTGTTATAAAGGTTGACTTGTGTCGCATTATCCTTTACAATCTGCCAGTTGATTTCTTCCAATTTGACAACCCCGCTGTCCCAATACTCGGGGTTCTTTTTCATTTGGAAGCTTTGGTTGTGTTTCCAATCGGAAAGAACGAACGGTCCGTTGTAAACCAACGCATCGGCTTCCAAAGCATATTTATTTCCGAACTTTTCAACAATATCCTGACGCTGCGGCAAGAAAGTCGCAAAACACAAGATGTCTTTAAAGTAGGGAATCGGACGCTCCAAAACCACTTCCAACGTTTTGTCATCCAAAGCCTTTACTCCCACATCGTCAGCTGATCCTTTTCCGGTATTGTAAGCTTCAGCTCCTTTCAAGGGATAGAGGAAATAGGCATATTCGGATGCCGTTTTGGGATCCAGCGCCCGCTTCCATGCATATTCGAAGTCATGGGCCGTCACCGGCTTTCCATCACTCCATTTGGCATCACGCAATGTAAAAGTCCATTTTAAATTGTCCTCGCTCACTTCCGGCTCCTTGGCTGCCATCCCGAGAACCGGTTTGCTGTCTTTATCCAAACGATAAAGCCCTTCCATGGTGTTTCCCAAAATCATGAAAGACACCACATCCGTCGATTTGGCACTGTCCAAGTTTGGCGGTTCTTGTCTTTCAACCAAGTTCAACACCTGACTGTTTTTGGTCTCGGTCCCCCCGCCAAAACAAGCCGTCAACACCATCGCTGAAGCCAAAACCAATGACAGCATGGAAAATAATTTGATTCTCCGCCTCAAAACGTCTGCCCCCTTTTTTAAAATAAGGTATATAGTTTAGACCAAAAAATGGTCATAAACCCTGAATGGAAAAAGATTGGTGGTTCCCTCCCGCCCAATAATCTGAAAATAAATAATTCATCTGTTATTTTAAGGCAAGATGAGCGGTTCACCAAGAAAATCGAACGAGAAGTCAACTCAAATTTCTAACAATTTTTTATTCTAATTTTATCAAATTTTAGGCGTTATTTATATTTAACTCATATTTCAATGATTTGTAAAGGGGTTTATCTTTTGTTATATTAAATAAAAGTCTACAATAAAGAAATATCCTTTTTTCGCTTTTGAAAACAAGCTGCACAAAAAAGCTCAAGCCCTTGTCAAAAGAGGCTTGAGCTTTTCATCATTCTTCTTTTTTCTCCACAATATATGCCCATTTCAAACTGTATTCCGGACCAAACGGATGGCGGTACAAGTCTTTGACATAAGACTTTTGCACAAACGCTTTAGAGTAGTAAATCAATGGCACAAAACCGGCACTCCCCTGATCATCCACTCCGGAGAGGACCGCTTCGGCCTGTTTTAACAACTCAAACTGCGCTTTCGGGTCGGAAGTTTGCCTTGCCTGATCCATCAACTGGTCAAATTTGGGGTTTTTGTAATGGGAGAAGTTCATTTCATTGTCCGACTCCCAAATTTCAAAGAAATTGAACGGATCATTGTAATCGGCCACCCAACCCAGCATGGCCATGTCAAAGTTTCCGTTTTTCACTTTGTTGACATGGGTTTTCCAAGTCGGGGAATCCAGCTTGATCTCCAAATTCAGCTTTTTCCGCAATTGCTCTTTGATGTTGATCGCCACATCCCTCAGCGGGGTTGCGTCATAACTGACCATCACGATATCCTTGGGCGGTTCGGACATTCCCAACTCCCTTAAACCTTCCTGAAACAAGGCTTGGGCACGGGCAACATCGGTTTTGACGTAGGATCCTGAAAGTTCACGGAAGTTTTTGCCGCCCACCCCGCTGATCGATGAAGGAATCAAAGCATCCGCCGGTTTGGATCCGCCTTTCATGATATCATTGGCAATGGTTCCCCGGTCGATCGCCAGATTGATTGCCTTCCTGATTTTTTCATTTTTAAAAAAAGGATCGTCATGATTGAACAGAATATAATAGTTTCTTGCTCTTTCCGCTTCCACGTATTCTTCTGTATTTTTAAAGGCATCCACAAACGCCTGGTTCAGTGTGGCGGTGTCAATTTGCCCGGAGTTGTACAGATTGATTCCCGTTGCCAAATCCTTCACCACGTTAATTTCAACGGTTTCCAATTTCACCCCGTTTTTATCCCAGTAATTTTCGTTTTTCTCCAACAACACTTTTTGCGGTGTCCAACTGACGACTTTAAATGGTCCGTTATAAATGGTTTCTTCCGCGGATGTACCGTATTTATCCCCAAACTTTTCAACCACATCTTTTCGTTGCGGCATGAAGGCGATCATGGTCGTACGTTGAATAAAGTTCAACGTCGGCTTTTCCAATTGCACTTCCAGGGTGTGATCATCCACCGCCTTGATTCCGACAGCCGACGCATCCACTTGCCCCTGGTTATACTGTTTGGCATTTTTAATCGGGAAAAAGACATAGGCATACCCGGAATCGCTTTGAGGATTGAGCACCCGTTTCCATGCATACTCGAAATCGCGCGCCGTCACGGGTTCGCCGTCACTCCATTTGGCGTCTTCCCGCAGTTTGAAGGTATACTTGGTTTTGTCCGGGCTGATTTCATATTCATACGCAATCCCGTATTCCGGTTGCTTTTCCCTTCCCAATCGCATCAAGCCCTCATTCACATTATTCAGGACATTAAACGTGATCGCATCATTGGCCTTGACCGTGTCCAGTGTCGTGATGCCGCCTTCTTCGGCAATCCTCAGCACCTGCTTGTCACTCAATTTCGTATTGGAACCACTGTTTGCTTGAAAACCGCACCCGCTCAATACTAAACTGAAAGAGGATGCGATTGCCAACAATACTTTCCCTGTCTTGAGCATGACTCCCCCTCCCTGCAGTCGAACCTTGGATACTTTCTTTTCTGACAATTCCCCTTCAGATCGTGATCTGGACCAGGTTAACTTGTAACATTATAAATGAATTGCTAGCTTTAGAAAAGACTATATGGATATTGTCCAAAATAAACCATATTTCCATGTCAGATCTTAAACGGAGGAACGCCATGATGATGCGAAAGAAACGTGTTTGGTCCGTCATTTTCATCACGCTGGTCCTGTTTTTGTTTCTCGGCTTCATTTCCAAAGGAAACGTGCTTGCCTTTATCGATCAATCCTTTTTGACCGGATTGTTCTTTTTGATCCTTGCCGCCGGCATTTTTGTCGTCCAAGGCGGTTTCTTTTCCGTCTTTTTGCGCACTTTTAAAAAATTTAACAAACTCCCCGGACAGAAGCGGGACGATGAAGACGAAGATGATTCCCCCTTGGCCAAAGAGGAGCGGAGGGCTTTTTACAAAAACCTGCAATTCGTTTGTCTGAACGTTGGAATCATCCTCATTTTGGCATCGCTTCTTTTCCTCTTTTTTCAATAATCATTTCCAATCCCAAATAAAAAAGGCTGTTGAACATCAACAGCCTTTTTTTTCGCCGGATTTTTCCCACCGGATCCATCCGTTTTCTTCCACCATTTGCAAAAACGTCGCCAATCTGGGCAATACCGGTTCAGCCTTTTCCCCGAATGCCGCCTCCAGCTTTTTCTGAATTTCATCCACGGTATGGCGCCCGTCACACAGCCGGATCACAAAGCTTCCCAACTCATCCAGTTTCACCTTGATGGTTTCCGGCTGTTTCAAAAAACGGATGGAAAAGCGTTCGATCCAGCTGGTCCGGGGGATCACCACACAAACCAGCTCCTCATCTTCCCTTGCCGGTTGCAGGGAAAGATGCGGCTTTAAACACGGGATTAATTCCAGCAGATTTTCTTTTTTCTTCTTCATCATTTGGAAGAAGAAGATCCTTTCGCATTTTTGTTGGCAAATTTCACTGCAACAAATCCCAACAAGGCGACCAATGCAAGGAAGAGCACCAATGGCAAGAGCTGGCTATCCACTTTAAACGGAGCTTCCGGATCAATGATGCCCGGCACAATGAGCAAGGCAACGACAACGCTGAGCAGCGCTTCCCCGGCAATCAAACCGGAAGCAAAGAGCGTTCCTGCTTCTTCCCGGCCTTGCTTTTCAGCTTCGCTTTTGCTGAACCGGGTCGTAAGCCAGCGGACAATGCCTCCGACCATGATCGGCGCACTGATGGAAATCGGCAGATAAAATCCGACGGCCACCGTCAAGGAATTGATTCCCAAAAATTCAATCGTAATCGCCATTGCCGCCCCCATCATGATGAGTTCCCACGGCAAGTTTCCTTGCATCAGGCCCTCCACGATGATCTTCATTAACATGGGTTTGGGAGCCGGCAAGGCTTCGCTTCCGATTTCATAAGCCTGATCAAAGAGGTACAAAACGTATCCGATCAACAAACCGCTGGCCAGCACCCCGATCATCATGGCGATTTGTTGTTTCCACGGAGTCGCTCCCACCAGATAACCGGTTTTTAAGTCTTGGGAAATATCCCCCGCAACGGCAATAGCCACACAAACGATGGCAGCGGTGGTCAGAGAAACAATCATTCCCGTTTGACCGGTCAGGCCGATCGCCTTAAAAATCAAGGTGGTGATCAGCAAGGTGGCAATGGTCATGCCGGACACAGGCATGGATGAACTTCCGACAATCCCGACAATCCGGGAAGCAACCGCCACAAACAAGAACCCAAACAAAGTGATGCAAATCGCACCGACGATGCCGACTTCCGTTACCGGCACAAAGGCAATGATCAATATCAACAAAATCGAACCGCCCAAAATATAATGCATCGGCAGATCCTTGTCGGTTCTTTCGATTTGCAAGGCCGCATTGCGGTCATGCTTCAACAAACCTTGCAGCGTATCGCGCACGGAAGTGTACAACATGGGCAACGTCTTCACCAACGTGATCAAACCGCCCATGGCCACCGCACCGGCCCCGATGTATGTGATGTAACTGGAATAGATCGCAGAAGCATCCATTTTTCCCACGGGATCTTCCGACGGGAAAAAGACCGCAGGACTCCCTTGGGTAAAAAAGGAGATCATCGGAATGAAAACAACGGAAGCCAGAAGCCCTCCGGCAATCATTTGTCCCGCGATGCGCGGACCAATGATGTATCCCACCCCGAGCAAGGCAGGCATGGTGCTCATGCTGAGCACAGCATTTTTATAACCGATGATTTGTGCTTCCACTGAAGTTTTAAACCACCGCAAACCGTCTCCCAACGCTTTGAACAAGCCGCCGACAATAAACCCGGACAAAATCAGTTTGGCATTGGTTCCGCCGGTTTCGCCCGATTTCAAAACCTCTGCACATGCGGTTCCTTCCGGATACGGCAGCACTTCATGCTCGTTGACGATCAACAAACGGCGCAAAGGAACCATCATCAAAACGCCAAGCATCCCACCGGTCACAACGATAAAAGCAATCATGACATGGCTTGGACTCAAATCCCACAAGTAAAGAGCCGGCAGGGTAAAAATCGCACCGGCCGCCACTGCTTCCCCGGCCGTGGTCATCGTTTGCACAATATTGTTTTCCAATATGGATTTTCTGCGGAACAATCCGCGCAAGATGGCCATTGAAATCACAGCCGCAGGAATGGAAGCGGAAACCGTCAATCCAATTTTCAGCCCCAAATAAGCGTTGGCCGCGCCAAAAACAATGGCCAGCAAAATTCCGAGAATCATTGCCACAACCGTTAATTCCGGCAATGACTTGGATGCTGGAATATAAGGGACAAACTTTTGTTTGTTTTTTGACACTTTTTTCACCGCCTTTGATGTATATCATTTGACAATTTAAGTAAAATGGCATGACCTAGTTCATCATAACATGGAAACCGAAATTTATTAAATGTTTTTTATTAAAAAAGAAAATTATCACTGTTACATCAACTGCCCATCGTCCGCCCACTCCTATCCACTCTGAAAACAATGGCATTTATCCACTTTGTTATTTTTTGAAAAAATTAAATTTATTAAATATTTTATATTATCCCGGCAATGAAGGCGGATACCAGCAAAACAAAGATTGTGATAGCATAAAGATAAATCTTCTGTTAAAGCCTTTTCATTTAGTATGGATGGGAAGTGAAAAGATGTCTTTGGATCCTCAAATCATCCGTGAACTTGAACAAATCGTGGGGCAACCATACTGCCGGACGGATCAAGAGGCCCGTCTCACCCATTCCTATGACGCCACTCCGCTGTTTCAAGCCTTCCCCCATGCCGTTGTTTATCCGAAAAGCACAGAAGAAGTCCAAGCCGTCATGAAAGTGGCAAACCGATACCGAATCCCCGTCATTTCCCGCGGTTCCGGAACGAATCTCAGCGCTTCCGCCGTACCGGTAAATGGCGGCATTGTCATGGTTTTCAACCGAATGAACCGTATCCTGGAAATCGACACCCGAAACTTAACGGCCACGGTGCAGCCCGGCGTGATCACCCGGGATTTGCATGAAGCCGTTTCAGCCCACTCGCTTTTTTATCCGCCGGATCCCGGAAGCATGTCCATTTCCACCATTGGCGGAAACATTGCCCAGGGTGCCGGCGGATTGAGAGGATTAAAATACGGGACCACCAAAGATTACGTGCTCGGCCTTGAAGCCGTACTCGCCAACGGGGAAGTCATCCGGACGGGAGGAAAATTGGCCAAAGATGTTTCCGGCTATGATGTCACCAAACTTTTGGTCGGCTCCGAAGGAACTCTTGCCATTATCACCGAGGCAACGTTGAAACTCCTTCCCCAACCGGTTTTCCAACAAACCATGGTCGCTTATTTCCCGGAGCTGGATTTGGCTGCGGAAGCCGTTTCCGACATCATTTCCTCCCGGATCATTCCATGCACGTTGGAATTTATGGATCAAGGGACAATGGAAGTGGTGGAAGCTTTCACAAACATCGGGCTGCCGACGGATCAAAAAGCCATGCTGATTCTGGAGCAGGACGGCCCGCAGGAAGTGGTGGAACGGGATCTGGAGCAAATGGCTGAGATCTGCCGCCGGCTTCAAGCCACCAAGATCGACATCGCCCGTACACAAAAAGAAAGGGGATCGCTGTTGGAAGCACGCCGGACGGCCCTTTCCGCCCTGGCCCGGTCCACCCCCACCACCATTTTGGAGGATGCCACCGTTCCGCGCGCTTCGATTCCGGAGATGGTTCGCAAAATTAGCGAGATATCGAAAAAATACAATATACGCATTTGTACGTTCGGCCATGCAGGAGACGGCAACCTGCACCCGACATGCATGACGGATGCCCGCAACAAAGAAGAAATCCGGCGGGTCCATAAAGCATTTGACGAAATTTTTGAAACGGCTTTGAAACTGGGGGGCACCATCACCGGGGAGCACGGGGTCGGACTGGCCAAAGCCCCTTACATGGAAAAACAGTGGGGAAAAGCAGGCATGGAGCTGTTAAAACGCATCAAAGAGGCATTTGATCCTCACCATCTCCTGAATCCGGGGAAAATTTTGCGGCCATCCGAGGAGGAATGATCATGGACAAATGGAACGATTCGCTTGCCAAACAGTTGCAAAACACGTTGGATGAAGACCAACTGACCCAATGCATGCGTTGCGGCTTTTGCCTCCCGGCTTGCCCCACTTACCGGGAAACCGGTTTTGAAGGCGCTTCTCCCCGGGGAAGAATCGCATTGATGAAAGCGGTTTATGACGGTCAAATCAAGCCGGACCAAAACTTCATCAACCAAATCGACCTTTGTCTGGGTTGCCGTGCCTGCGAACCGGCCTGCCCCGCCGGGGTCCCCTACGGGCAACTGTTGGAACACACGCGCGCGGCCATCCGTATGGAACGGCCGGCCGGCAAAAAAATCCGCATCCTGCAACACATTTTATTGCGGGAAGTGATTTCGCATCCCCGCCGCTTAAAAGCATTGGGTTCCCTGCTCCGTCTGTATCAGCGGTCCGGAATGTCCCAATGGATCCACAAGGTGCCTCTTTACCGCCTGTTGCCGGAGCCGGTCCGGGAAATGGAACAGATCCTGCCGGACGTGGAATCCCCCGAAGTTTCCCCCGGGATCCGGGTGTACCCATCTTCCGGTAAAAAAGCCGGGCGGGTCGGTCTGTTTCAAGGTTGCGTCATGGATGTCCTCTTCAACCGGACCCATCGTAACACCATCCGGTTGTTGACATCGGCGGGTTATGAAGTCGTTGTTCCCGGCGGCCAAAATTGTTGCGGCGCTTTGCATGCCCATGCCGGGGACCGGGAGCAAGCCGTCCGGCTGGCCAAACAAAATATCCGGGCTTTTGCAGATGCGAAGGTGGATTTCATCTGCTCCAATGCAGGCGGATGCGGGGCCATGCTTGCCGAGTATGCAGAGCTTTTCAAAGAACCCAAGTGGCGCGAAAAAGCCCTCGAATTCCAACGCAAAGTGAAAGATGTCAGCGAACTGATTCTGGAACAAGCGGAGTCCGGCTCCATCTCCTTCTCCTCCGACCGGCACCAACGGATCACTTATCAGGATTCCTGCCATTTAATCAACGGCATGCGGGTCTTTGCGCCGAGAACGTTGTTAAAGCAAGTCAAAAACACCACGTTTGTCGAATTGAAAGAAGCCAACCGGTGTTGCGGGTCTGCCGGCATCTACAATTTATTGCAACCGGAAATGGCCAACCGTTTGTTGGACGAAAAAATGAATCATGTTGAAAACACGCAGGCGGATCTGTTGATCACCAGCAATCCGGGATGTTTTCTGCAAATGGCATTGGGAGTGAAAAGAGCCGGATTGCAAAATCAAATCAAAGTCATGCACCTCGTTGACTTTCTGGCCTCCACCCTGGAACCCGGCGCGAAGAAGCAAGAACATCCATCTTGATCGCTTGCGAATAAAATTCTATGATTTGAATGAAAGTATTCGATCAGGTAAAAACACCTCTTAAACGATTTTATTGCCGCACGATAATCGTTGGGAGATTTGAACGGAAGGATCACCGGGGGTAAAAAGCCCGGTTGTTCTTTTCTTGTACGCGGAAAGGATGATCCAAATGAAGTCATGGAACGAATTTTTCAAACCGGAGCAAACGATCACCATCCAGGGGATCGCAAAATATTTTCAGCACGTGATCCAAGAACAATGGGAAGTGATTTTGAAGGAACATCGCGAAGAGCTGAACCGGAAATTTTATGAAATCGGGGAACCGGTGTACGGAGTGTATTTGGGCAAAGTGTTAATCCCCGTGTTTCATGAACTCTCGGAAGCCGGCTTTGTCACCAAACCGGGCTTTATCCTCCCCAACTCCATCGAACACTGGGGTCCGCCGGAAGAGCGGGAAAGATGCATGTGGTGTGTGGTGAAGGATCAAACCGGAACCCCATTGGGAACCTTGGTCCTCCGCGTGTTCCACTCCCATGTCCGGTTTAACGTTCCACACGCTCCGGATGTGTTCAGTCTGGAGGTAACAGAAAGAGAAGCGATCCTGAATGCCATCAGCAACGCTTCGATCCGCCTGAACCAAAAATACCGCGGGGTCTGGCAAGAGCAAAGAACCGACGGCTGGGAATACAGTGTGGAAACCGGCCTCGGCGATTACCTGAATGCCGGGCGCGGGGAAGTGGAGGTATCCTATCTGGACCATGCCCTCGCCGCCTGGGGAAGAAACGGCTGGGAACTGGTGTCTGTTGTTCCCCACGGAAATCGTTTGGTCGCTTTCTTCAAACGTCCGGTTCAAAAGAATGGCTGACTGGTCAAAACGGGTCATCATTGGAATCGAGTCCAATGGATGACCCGTTTTGGCTTGAATACTTGTTTGGATTGCTCAGGAGTACGGATCATTGAAAAATGAATCCTCTTCCCAACCGTTGTCATTTTCCCGGAAACGATCCCCTCCTTCCGGCAACGGATCCTCTTTTTTATGAATCCATTCAATTTCCGGAATAGATGCGTGAAAATGGTTACGCACCAATTGTGCATAGCACTTCAGCAAATTCGTCTTTTTTTGTTCGGTTAAAATGGCCTGATGTACCAACCGGACGGTGAAATCCCCCGGTTTTTTATCATTCAGATAAACATTCCTCAGATGGCGGACCAACTGTCCGGGAAAGAGCAACCGGGCATAAATCAAAGCATAATCGGCGTTGGTCAATTCCGATGCTTCCTGATAACCGCTCAGGATGGTTTTGATCACTTCCGGGCTTTGGGTTCGCCCATAGGCATACAATAACCAGTCGGCGAGATCGGCTGCACGGACATCGGCAACCATTTCATTCCAATCAATGAAGGCAAAATTCCCATCCGGTTGGATCAACAGATTCCGCCGGTGCCAGCGTCCGTGGCTGATGTTCCCGTACTTTGCCGTTTCCAGGGATAACCGGTCAAGTTCCGTTTTCCCCGAGTATTTCAACAAATTTTTCATCAAGCCCAACGAATAATGGGAAACTTTCCGCCAGATTTCATCCAGTTCCGTGGGAACCGATGTCCATCGGGCCGCCAAATGAAAAATTTCCATTTCTTTATACACTTGCAACCACCAATCTCCCCATTTCCCAATCCGGTTCCACTGATCGGGCATTCTCCGGGTTTCAAACCCGGCGGTTGCTAAATGAAAAGAAGCCATTTCCCGGGATAATAGCCGCCACTCCTCCGCCTTGTTCAGCTGCGGTGTCTCTCCTTCCAGCCACGGGAGAAGAACATACGGATAGCGGTAACCATCAAAAGAAATTTTTTTTCGTTTCGTCGGGACCGGCTTTGGCATCGTAAACGACAGCCCTTTCTGCCGCGACAAGAAATCAGCCAGCCGGGCAATCTGTTCCCAGCGGTCTTTTTCCCTCATCCGGACCCGTTTCAATACAAAAAAACCTTGGTCGGTTTCCAGCTTTAACACGCCTCCGACCGGTTCCACCGATACCAAGTCAAGTCCGTAATGATAGCGGATCCAGTCATCCAGCCGTTCTTCCCCGGTTAAAAAGGCCCACTCCTCTTTGTTTTTCAATACAGGCATTGATCCCTCACCTCTCATCCACCATGATATGTGCGGAGGCAAGGGTTGGTTCCCTGTCACGCTTCGCGCTTGGAAGTCGGATGAATGACATCCAACCCGCCCGTCACTTGCAGGATGTTTCCCGTCACAAAATCTGATTTGTCTTCGAGCAAAAATTGGATCAGCCGGGTCACATCTTCCCCCGAACCGGGCCGTCCACGCGGCGTTTCCCCGTCGTCCATCGCTTTGACCTCATCGATCCGCATTTCTTTCCGTTCCTTGACGATATCCCCCGGACAAATCATGTTGACCGTGATTCCAAACGGCGCTTCTTCCACCGCCAACGTTTTGGCAAAGGAAACCAATCCGGTTTTCGCCGCGGCATAGACCGAGCGGTCCGGCCAGGCCGGGGCCTCCATCGCCCTGCCAAATCCAAAAAACAAAATTCTTCCCCACTTTTGCCTGCGCATCACCGGGATCACCGAATGCGCCATCCACATGGCACTTAACAAATTCCCTTCCACCATTTCCTCAATTTCAGCAGGGGTGTGTTCAACAAACCATTTTCGTTCCCGGATAAACGGGCCGACCGCATGAATCAAAGCGTCAATCCGCCCGTACCGTTTGATGGTCTCCGAGACAACCTGACGGGCCGTTTCCCGGCGGCGGAGATCTCCGACACTGATCCCGATCTCCGTCCCCTGGCGGGCCAGTTGTTCCGCCCATTCATCCACTTCTTTTCTCCGGCGCCGGCAATTCACCATTAAAGCCCATTGGTCCTGACTCAAAACAACGGCGGCCATTTTTCCCAAACCACCGGATCCTCCTGTTATCAATGCCACTTTCTTGTGACTCATTCCTGAAGGGTCTCCTTCCTTTATCAAACTCATATTTCGATCGGTTACGGAAAAAATAATGTTCACGAGCTCCTGAAAGGAGAGATAGCATGGATCAAGAAGCATTTCCACCGGTTGCTGATGAAAAGTGTTACCAAGCCACCCTGGATTGGATTCAAAAACGAGGCGTCCGCCTTGAAGAGATTGCAGAACTCACTTTTTTCCTGCAGAAGGACTATATTCCGGATTTGACCATGGAGAAATGTCTTGAAAGCGTCCGTCACGTCCTGACCAAAAGAGAAGTCCAAAATGCCGTGATGACCGGCATTCAACTGGATATACTCGCTGAAAAAAAACAGATTGAAGAACCTTTACTGAGTATCATCAAGAATGATGAAGGATTATACGGAGTCGACGAAATTTTATCCGTTGCCATCTTAAACGTTTACGGGAGCATCGGCCTGACCAATTACGGGTACATCGACCGGGTCAAACCCGGTGTGCTAGCCCGGTTAAACAATCATGACGGCAAACAAACGCACACCTTTTTGGACGATCTGGTGGGGGCCATCGCCGCTTCCGCATCCGCAAGAATCGCACACAGCCAGAGCTTTGATCTGTAACGGAAAAGGCATGGAGCAAGGGTTCTCCCATCGCTCCGTGCCTTTTTGCTCAGTTCACAAAATACCGGTATTGGTCTTCGGACCACTCGCGGCCAATCGCTCCGTTGATTCTCAAGTATTCCAGATGAGCCAATGTTTCTGCCAGGGCAAACCGCAAATTGTGGATGTTCAAGTTGGTTCCAAACAAATCCCTGCACAGATCATAAGCGGTGCAACCCCCGTGCGTTTTCAGCTTGTCCTTGATGGAAGCCAACCGTTTTTCGTGATGCCGGATCAATGCGTCAATCCGTTCCCGGTAATGGGTAAACGATGATCCGTGGGCCGGAAACACCCGTTTCACCGGCAAGCTTTTCATTTTTTCCAAAGTTTGCAGATAAACTTGCAAGGGATTCGGGTGGCAAGCCGGCCATAAACTGATATTGGGAGTTATCTTGGGCAACAAGAAATCCCCGCCGATGAGAAATTCGCGTTCGGGATCGTAGAAACTCAAATGACCGTCCGCATGGCCGGGGGTATGGCAGATGACATATTCACGGTCCCCCAGTTGAATCGTTTCCCCGGCCTCAATGAATTCCGGTTCAGGGTGAGGCTCCACCCATGGGTAAAAGCTTTGCATGTGGCCGGGAATCTGCGCGAGCCGATCCGGTGTCAGCCCGTGTTTCGCGTAAAAATCAGCCAACTGCTCCGGCATGTTGCTTTCCCGGGAAAAGAAAAGCTGTGCCTGATCAAAGTCGGTTTTGGACATATACACCGGAGCTTTCGTTTTTTGTTGCAGCAGTCCGGCCAGACCGTAATGATCCGGATGATAATGGGTCAGGACAATTTTTTCCACATCTGCCCATGACCAGTTCCCTTCTTTTTGTGCCTGCTCCCACCGGGCCAGACCGGCTTCGTCATGAAGGCCGGTGTCCACAATGGTGTATCCTGTCTTTCCTTTGATCAAATAAGCATTCATGATCTTTAAAGCAAACGGCAGAGGAATCGGTACTTCGATAATGTCCTCCCACTGTTTCATGGGGTTGTCTCCTCTCTTTTCATTTCATCCAGCTTGTCAAACGATCCACCGCATAAGTGGCCTGAATCTCCGAACATTTTGCCATTTCCGGGGTCGTGATGCCCGTGTAAACCAAAAGCGTGTCCATCCCGCCACGGACTCCTGCCAAAATATCGGTTTGCAAATTATCGCCGACCACCAGCACTTCGTCTTTCTGACAACCCAGTTTTTCAAGGGCGTAGCGCATGATCACCGGTTCCGGTTTTCCGATAAAACGGGGTTCCACTCCCGCCGCTGCGGCGATGCCCATCGCCAGCGAACCGGATCCCGGCCAAAAACCTTCTTCAGTGGGCAAAGCGCGATCCGCATTCGTTCCGATCAATTCGGCTCCAGCCTGGATGCCCAAAAAGGCTTTTTTCATTTTTTCGTAAGTGAAATCGCGATCCAATCCCACCACCACCGCATCGGGATGGTCATCGGTCACCACAAACCCGGCTTGTGTGATCGCTTGGTAAAGCCCTTCTTCCCCGACAATATAAACTGACTTCACATCCTCTTTTTCCTCAAGATAGCGGGCACAGGCCAACGATGAGGTATAGACCTGCTCCGCTTCTGCCGGAAAACCAAAGCGGCGCAATTTTTCGGCCACCTGTTCCGGCGAACGCGTCGAATTATTGGTCAAAAAAAGATAAGGAATTTGTTCCTCGTCAAGCCGTTTCACAAATTCCAAGGCTCCCGGGATCACTTGATCCCCGCGGTACAAGGTTCCATCCAGATCGATTAAATATCCTTTGTATTGCTTCATTTTTTCACACAACCTGTCACAATCATTCTTTTTCCTTCAGGAGAATAAGGTTCCCCGTTAAAATCAGAATAGACTTGCTGACACGTTAATGAGTATTTTTCCAACATGGAAATCAATTGTTCATAGTCGTACATTTTGACCCGTTCCTGATAGGTGCGTTTTCCACGTTCATCGCTCAATTCGATCGACTTGCAGACGAAATCGCCTTCAATCCACCGTTTTTCCTTGATCCATCGTCCGTCGACCTGCCGCCGGCTTTCCGGAATCAGGTTTTTCTCCACCGATGTCCGGTTTAAAAAGTCAATCAAAAAGCGGCCACCGGGTTTCAACACCCTGGCAATTTCCGACAAAACCCGCTCATTATCCGCGTCTTCTTGAAAATACCCGAACGAGGTGAACAAATTGAGCACCACGTCAAAAGACCCGTCAACAAAAGGCAGCGTCCGCATATCCGCCCGGATAAACGGAATCGCCAAGCCTTCCGATTGTTCCAGGGCCTTTTTCAGCAACACCGCGGACAAATCAAGGCCGGCCACTTGATAACCCCTTCTCTTCAGCGATATACTGTGACGGCCCATTCCGCAGCACAAATCCAAAATCAAATCATCCCGGGTCAAATTCAGCCATTTGGCGGCTTGTTCCACCTCCTTGGATGCATCCTGCTGATTCCGGTGCTTATATACGATGAGATAATCTTCTCCAAAACTTTCTTCATACCATTGCGGCATGGATTTCCCTCCTGCTTGTGTAAAAGGAACTATTCTCCTTGTAAATTGTATCACAAGTACCAGAAACTTCGAAAAAGAAAACGACACGCCGATCCTCGTGCCGTTTTAACAGTTTCCCTGTTTTCATTCCTTCCGCTCACGAATCACATAGACACAATTTTGACCGCCCATCGCTTTGCATTCTTCCTGTTCCACCTCGGCATCCAACAGCTGGCAAAACCAATTCATTTCACATTGGCATGCCTGATTGTATACACTGGCCACTTGTGAAATGGGACAATTGCATTCGACAAACCGGTAAACCCCTTCTCCTTCTTTTTCCCATTTCACCATGTATCCTTTTTCGTCCTGAAGTTCAGCCAGCTGTCTCACCTTTTCATCCAGGCTCTTTCCTTGAAAATCAGACAAGTGTTCGTTCAAAAGGCGCTTTTCCCGGTTTTTGAAGACGGATTGGATCATCTCCTCCCCGTAATTCTCTTCCAGATCCTTCAGGATCTCCATCGCAAACCCGGCATACATTTTTGGAAAGTACTGCTCGGAACGTTCCGTGAGGAAGTATTGGTTGCTCGGTCTCCCCATGGACTTTCGAAGCAGTTGCGGCACAATCAATTGGTCCCGCTCCAATTGGTTCATGTGCCGGCGGACCGCCATTTCCGTAACACCCAACCGCTCGGCGATTTCGCTGACGGTCAAGCCCCCTTCGGTTTTAAGCATCGTCATGATCTGCATTCGTGTCGATCCGGTTTCATTCATTTCTTCCACCCCCTCCCCGCCAAATGGCTCCGTTATAACTCTCTTTTCAGATATTCCTGCACTTGCGTGCGGAACTCACGGTAAAGGCCGCTGTCTTTGAGAAACGGCTTCAGCTCGTCCAGGTCGACCTCAGTATAATACCGGACCAAGCGGTCCCGCAAATGAACATGCTCCTTTACCCGGTTGCCCACTTTTGAATCAATCACTTTTTCATCCAGCAAAATGTCGACTATGTCCAGATATCCGCCGGGATCCCGCATGATAAATCCGTCAATCATGACCGTTCCCACATCAATCATGCATTCCACGGCCAAGTGCAAAGCCCGCTCCAACGCAAAGCGGTCTTCCGTGTTTGACGGTTCTTTTCCCAACCGTTCCAACACGATGGCGCATTGCTCCAAATGTTCCAACTGCTTTTCAATCCGCTCCACATCCACATCATAAACCATGATTTTCCCCTCTTTCTGCCGGTTTCCAACCGCGATAAATGAATCCTTCAAACAAAAATTATAAGGGAAGCCTGTTCAAGAATAAATGAAAACGATCCAACAAAGATTAATAGTAAATTTCCTGTAAAGGAGGATCCGTGATGCAGATCTCCACCAAAGATCTTTCGTACTTGAGCGATGAAATGTCCTGGGAACTTTTGGCGATGAAAAAATGCTATCACTTCGCCCAGGAGTGCCAAGATGAACAAGTTCGCCAACTGCTTCACCAAGTTGGCCAAATGCATCAAAATCACTACGAAATGCTTTTAAATCAATTACAACAAGCCACAGGACCGACCGGAGCGCCCGGCGCCGGAAATCCGTCGGTCACACAATAAGGGAGGGAATGATTGATGCAATCCACACCCCAACAAAACATGGGACCTCAGCAATCAACCGGATTGCCGAAAGTCAAAGGTCCGGAATTGAATGACCGGGACCGGATCAATGATATCCTGGCCACGGAAAAATATTTGGCATACGGTTACAACACAGCCTGCCATGAAGCAAGCCAAGAAGGATTGTTTCAATTGCAAATGCAGTGTTTGTCGGATGTCCAAAAAGCAAGCCGCGACCTGTTCAATCTGATGCATCAAAAAGGATGGTACAAACTCGAAGCGGCACAACCTGATAAAATCAGCCAGAAATTCCAGCAATTCAGCAACTACCGTACACAATTCCCCTATTCCTGAAGGATAAACCTCTCCTGCCTCTTAAAGCGGAGAGGTTTTTTCTGTCCGTTGAACAAGGAAATTGTCAGCAAATGACTTCCTTTGTCAGAGGGAAGGAATTTATTTACAGATCTCGAAATCGTTAACAAATATACAGCGCAAAAAGGAGGATTCGGTTATGGCAGAGTCACACATGACCACCAAAGAAGCCGCGGAACAACTGCAAGTCCATGCCCGCACCATCCGGAAATGGATTGATACTTTTGAAGAATATATTCAACCCGATATTAACGAACGGGGACATTATCTGTTATCCAAAGAAAGCTTTCAACGCCTGTCCCACATTAAAAGCCGGCTGCAAGAACCGCACCGTTCCATGAAACAAGTCAAAGAGGAATTGATCCAGGAAGGGAAAATGAGCCCTTATCCCGCTTCCCCTTCCCAGGAGTTCATGGAAGAGACGGAAAGAAGCTTGCAAGACATGATGGAGATGATGGATGGCATGACCGATTTACTGGAAGAGATGATGAACCGGATCAATCATATCGAAAAGCATATGATGAGCTTGTTTAATTCCCTGGACGAAATGCAACATAAACTGTTGTCGGTCCAATACGAATCCGCCTCTGCCAACGAAGTTCACCAAATGTTCGATGAAATCCGAAAAAAACAGGATCAATTGCGGATGGAGCTGCGCAATGTGACCTTCACCCAACGGCTGACAGCGGCAACCGGGGAACAGGGACTGTTGCCCAGACGGCAGAAAAAAGCCCGTTTTTTCGGACTCTTATAATGGATCCTTTTCATGTATAATGGGGTCAAACGACAACAAAGGAGCAGAAAGATGGAAAATCAGGACCTCATGGTTTTATATGATGAAAAGGAAAACACCCGAACCCGTTTTGTCAGTTTTGTCGGAAACACCAACCGGTTTGACCTTGCCATTACCTTTACGGATCGTTTCTACGGCAAACTTTTGGTTTTGGACCTCCAATCCAACCGGTTTGCCATCATCGGCCCGGACGACGTGGATGAGCCGGGTTATCTGGAAGAAGTGTATCAATTGAAAGAAGACGAAGCGGACGAATTACGGCAATTTTTGCATACCCTTGTTTAAATGTATAACCTTCCTTTGGTTCACACACCTTAATCCCAAAGGGAGGAACAGTGCATGAAAAAAAAGCAGAATTTCCGGGAACTGAAAACGGTGGAATCCCAACAAAACGAGCTGGTTCCGGAAGAATTTCCCGAAGGACCTTACGGGGCGGCTGTAAGCGGCAAGCCGGGAAAATCATCTCCCTGGCGGCCCGCACAACACGCTTCTCCCCGTTTTACATATGAAATGCGGGAGTTTCATGAAGGGTTGCAACGACAGTTTCCAGGCAGCCATCCGACCCATGATGAACCCGATGATCAATGAATCAACCCGCTTTCCATCGAAAACCGGCCCGTCTCTTCAATCACGACGGGCCGGTTTGACGTTAACTTTTTGCTTTTGAATTCACTTTTCTCAACACAAAATAGGCACAGCCAAAATTGCAAAATTCATTGAGGTATTCTTCCAAATAACTGATTTTGGTTTCAGCCGTGGCACGTGACCGGTGATCGGCAAAAAATCCTTTTAACCGCAGTTGTCCGTACCCCCAATCCCCGACAATATAATCGTATTTTTCCAGAATTTCGCTAAAACGGCGTTTAAACGCTTCCGGATCCCAACCTTCCCGATGGTTGGTCAATAACTCATACTCATGGCCATGTATATAAATTCGCTCCATAACGACCTACCTTTTCCATTACAAATCTCTACTTATATGTTACCATATCCCTCCTATTTTCCGGAAAAATTTAGCCCCGTTATGACGGACTCCTTTTGGGCAGTTTATAAAACAAAAGGAGGGAATGGCATGAATCGATGGATCATCTTTTTACTCTCTGGCATCTTTGCTTTTTCGCTGACCGCTTGTTCTCCTGACAACCGGGGAGAAAACCACAGAAATCAGGGAATGGAAAATCAAAGTGATGAAGAACCGCTTTACCGCGAACAAAACAATGACACACGCATCGGCAGAACGAGCAACGATTCGATCAACGGGAATGAAGAAGCACGCGGCGGGGGACAAAACGAAATCGGATATTTCAAATACACCCCCCAAAATTATGACGAAAAAAGCGCGGGAAAAACCGATGTGTTTGTGGACCGTCCTTTGCTGGCAAGACATATTGCGGAAATGGTGACCAACCTGCCCAATGTCAAAGAAGCCACCGCACTGGTCACGGATGACCGGGTGTTCATCGGCGTGAACACAAAAAACGGGAAAGTCGACCCGAAGACAGTCAAAGAAGCGAAACGCACGGCCGAAAGCTTAACCCCCCGTTATTACCGGGTTCATGTCACCAGCGACAAAAACCTGAATGAGAAAATCACCGATATCGGGATGCGGATGTCCACCAATAACGATGTGGAAGGTGTCCGGGGAGATTTGGAAGATTTGTTGCGCCGGCTGGGAGACGACACCCCACCGGATGTGAACGAACAAATCGAACCCAACGGGCTTCGGGATATCAACCCGCTGGAAAAATGAACAAAAGCAGTGTCATCCCGTAAAGGACGGCACTGCTTTTGCAGATTCAAGCCATTTTTTCTTTATTTTGTTTGGCAGACCGGACTTGTTCATGCGCATGATAAGAGCTGCGCACCAACGGACCGGATTCGACGTGGGAAAAGCCCATTTCCAACCCGATTTCTTTCCATTTTTCAAATTCCTCCGGCGTGTAATACCGTTCGATTTTCAGGTGCTTTTTCGTCGGTTGCAAATATTGTCCGATGGTGACAATGTCCACTTGGTGATCGCGAAGATCCTGCATCGCTTCCACCACTTCTTCAAAGGTTTCCCCCACACCGACCATGAGGCTGGATTTGGTGGGAATATCCGGTTGCATTTCTTTGGCCCGTTTCAACAATTCCAAAGAACGGTCGTATTTTGCCTTGGAACGGACCCGGTCGGAACGGCGGCGAACCGTTTCAATATTGTGGTTCAAAATATCGGGTTTTGCATCCATCACGACTTTTAAAGCATCCCAATTTCCTTGGAAATCAGGGATCAACACTTCCACACTGGTAAATGGATTCCGTTTGCGGATGGCTTTGATGGTTGCGGCAAAAATGGCAGCCCCGCCATCTTTCAAATCATCCCTGGCCACGGATGTGACAACGGCATGACGGACTCCCATCTGTTCCACCGCTTCCGCCACCCGTTCCGGTTCAGCCCAGTCCAGTTCGGTCGGAAGCCCGGTTTTCACGGCGCAGAAACGGCAGGCCCGGGTGCAAATGTCCCCCAAAATCATGAAAGTCGCGGTGCGGTTCGCCCAACATTCATAAATGTTCGGGCAGCGCGCTTCTTCACATACCGTGTGCAAGGTTTTTCCCCGCATCATCTTCTTTAATTCGCGGAAATTTTCATTGGTGGTTAAACGCACTTTCAGCCATTCTGGTTTCCGCTGCCGGTTTTTTGCTTGGTTATCGCTTGCCACTTGAATCCCTCCACAATCAAAATCGACACCAAACCGCCTTTCCCAACCTTGCAAAAAATTTCACAAAGTACAAGAGGGAACAGCCGGATCGTTTCCGTTTTCACCATTGCAAAAAAATGTTTTTTCCACAAGTGTTTTTATCATTTTCACTTAAAATGGCAAAATCGATGTTCCTTTATACTATAACGCAAAAAATCATTTTTGCATAATCAAAAGACCAGCCGTGTACAAAGCCGGCCTTTCACCGGCGCTGCCGGATCAAAAGATAAATGAAATAAGGGGCACCAATCACAGCGGTAAACACGCCTGCCGGGGTCTCTGCCGGCGCCAGGACAGTCCGGCCGATGATATCGGCCACCATCACAAAAACGGCCCCCAACAATCCGGACAGAGGCAACATCGCCCCATACGAAGCCCCCACCAGCCGACGGGCCAAATGCGGCGCAATCAAGCCGACAAAACTGATTCCCCCGGCAAAAGCCACTCCCGATCCGGCCAGACCGGTACTCAACAACAAGAACCCGATACGGATCCGGTCACTGTTTCCCCCCAGCCCTTTGACCACTTCTTCTCCCAACTGACCGCTGTTCAGATGGCGGGCAAACAGCAAGGCGACCGAAATCAAAAGCAAAAGCCAGGGCCATAAGACCGCCACTTGGTCCCAATTGCTCCCGTAAACCGTTCCGGTGATCCACATCTTGGACTGGCTGGCATGGAAAACGGGACCGAATAAAATAATGAGATTGGTCAATGCCTGGGTTGCCGTATAAAAGCCGATTCCCATCAGGACCAAACGAAGCGGGGAAACCCCCCGGTTCCATGAAAGCAAATAAATGAGCGCTCCAACCACGGAAGCTCCGATGAAAGCGGCAAACGGAACCCAAAACAAATGAATGGACAAGTTGCTGGACCAATCGCTGAAAAAAGTGATCACGCCAACCGCACCCACGGAAGCGCCGCCGGTGACCCCGATAATATCCGGAGAAGCCAAAGGATTTCGGATCACCGCCTGCAAGATCGCTCCGGACAAGGCCAGTGCCGCCCCGGACATCATGGCGATCAAGATCCTTGGAAATCTCAGCGTCAGGATGACAAAAGCATTTTCTCCC
Organism: Thermoactinomyces intermedius; assembly: GCF_013912365.1. Taxonomy (NCBI): domain Bacteria; kingdom Bacillati; phylum Bacillota; class Bacilli; order Caryophanales; family Thermoactinomycetaceae; genus Thermoactinomyces; species Thermoactinomyces intermedius. Next base: position 13,975 of record NZ_JACETT010000022.1, on the reverse strand, counting down.
CGGCCGAAAAAAGCCTGAATCACTTCCGGCAAAGAAACCGGGGTTTCCCCGATCATCAACCCGAAAGTGAAAACCAATCCCGTCAGCACGGCAAACGAGCTGATGATCCACACCGCTTTTTTGTCCATCATGACGGAAAACCAGCCGCAACGCACGGAAAAATAATGCTTCATCCCCGCTCCCTCCCTTTTCGTCTGGCCAAACTGATAAAGAACGGCGTTCCGATCAGTGCCGTCATCACGCCGACCGGAATGGGCTGTTGCTGCATGATCAGCCGTCCCGATATGTCCGCAAGTAAAAGCAAAATGGCACCGTACACCAAACAATAAGGGAAGAGCCAACGATGGTCGTTCCCGACCAGCACACGAACCAAATGCGGCACAATCAGCCCGACAAAAACAACCGGACCGGCAATGGCCACCGATCCGCCCGCTAAAAATGCAACCATGACCACACCCAAAAGCTTAATGATTCCGACATTCATTCCCAGTCCTCTGGCCACGTCCTCCCCCATCATGAGCACATTGAAAGTCCGTGCCAGACAAAGCGCCATCACCGCGCCGGCCAAAAGAAACGGAAAAACCGGAATGGCCAAATCCAAACTTCTTCCTTCCACCGATCCGACCAGCCAAAACAACAATTCTTCCAAACTTCTTTCATTCATGGTCAGAAATCCTTGTGTAAGCGACGAAAAAAGCGCCATCACCGCAGCGCCGGCCAAAGTCAACTTCACCGGCGTCATCCCGTCCCGGCCGGCCGATCCCAAAACATACACGATGAAAATGGCAAACGCGGCCCCGACAAAACCCATCGCCATCAGGGATGACATCGCGGTGACAGAAAACAACGACACCGCCAAAACAATAAACAAACCAGCTCCTTGGTTCACGCCCAAAGTCGAGGGCGAGGCCAGCGGGTTCCGGGTCAAAACCTGCATCACCGCGCCGGCAACGGCCAAACTGGCTCCCACTGCAACGGCAATGATCGTCCTTGGCACCCGGGTTGTCCGGATGATTAAATGTTCATTCGTGTTCTGAAAATTGGTGAAGGATTCAATCACCGTTTCAAAAGGAACCGGCGTCACCCCGACACTGATACTTACCACAATGAGGAAACCAGCCAAAAATATTCCCAGAAAAAGTCCCGTCCATTTCCATCCCTTGGTTGCAAAAATTTCCTCCATGCCCGTCCCCTTTCTATCCAACCCATTCCCCCGTTAAACACGCACATATTCTTTTAAAAATCAATTTTAGTCTATGTGATCCATTAAAAGGTGTCAACGATTTTGAAAATCATTATCAAAAAAGGTTTGACAAGAATGTCACACTCCCCTATATTAAAAATACATGGTAAATGATAATCATTTTCAATTAGGAAGGAGTCAAGGACATGCCTCGCTGGATCAAAAACGGGATCCTCGTTTGCTTGCTTCTGACACTCATCGTCACCGGATGCGCCAACTTCTCCACCACCACAGAAAACAACTCACCCACCCGGTCGGTTAAGCATGCCATGGGAACCACTCCCGTTCCTGAGCATCCCAAACGCATCGTGGTGCTGACCAATGAAGGCTTGGAAGCCCTTTTGTCACTCGGAATCAAACCCGTGGGTGCGGTTCAAGGGTTTACCCCGGACGGGGATCTGTGGTATGACCATCTGGAATCGGAATTGTCCGGTGTGAAATCCGTGGGAACGGAACTTCAGCCCAATCTGGAAACCATCGCCAGTTTAAAACCAGACTTGATCATCGGCAATAAAATGCGTCAGGAAAAAGTATATAATCAATTGAGTGCCATCGCCCCCACCGTCTTCTCTGAAGATCTGAGAGGGGATTGGAAACAAAACTTCTTGTTGTATGCGAAAACCGTGGGACAGGAAAAGAAAGCACAAGAAGTTTTGAATGAGTATCGCAAAAAGGTGGAAGCCGTACGGAAAAATGCCGGGGATCTGATCAACAAAGAAGTATCCGTCGTCCGTTTTATAGCGGGAAACACCCGTCTTTACCAATTGAACAGTTTTTCGGGAGTCATTTTAAAAGATATCGGCTTTAAACGTCCGGAAATCCAAAACAAAAACGATTTCGCCACCGTGATCACCAAAGAACAAATCCCTCAGGCGGACGGGGATATTCTTTTCTACTTTACTTATAACTTCGGAGATACCCAAGGCGATGCCCAGGAAAAAGAATTTACGTCCGATCCGCTTTGGAAAAATTTGAAAGCCGTAAAAAACAACATGGTTTTTAAAGTGGACGATGTGATCTGGAACACTGCGGGAGGAGCCAAAGCCGCTTTCTTGATGCTGGATCAGTTAAATCAGCACATCAATATGATCAAACAAAGAGAATCTGCCACATCGGAGTAAACAGCCTGCCACCGGGCTGTTTTTTTATCCGTACATAAATTTTTCCGGTCGGTGCAAACTATCCTTATCATTCACTTCAGACACATGGTGATTCTCATGATGAAACAGTTGATCACACTCGCTCTCTTTCTTGCATTTCTCTTTCCTTCCCCGTCCGCCGTCGCCACCGGCCGGGATCAAGCCGGCCAAGAGGAACTTCTTCATCTGTTTGAAGCCATGGAATCCATATCCGGGGTTCCTTGGTATTATCTGGCGGCGATGAACCAGTATGAAAAAAATATCCGGAAAAACCGGAACCAAGCCAAAGACGACAAAGAAAAAAACCCCGACCGGAAATTATTATCCATTCAAATCCCGGAAGAACGTTGGGCCGGAAAGCTGAATCCGGATCCGGATGACAACATCCCGGAGTCGATATCATTTTTTCAAGGCATCGGCAGAGACGGGAACGGCGACCATCTGGCCAATCGGGAGAATGATATCGACGTCCTGTATTCCGTCGCTCTTTTCCTGTCCGGAAACGGAGTGGAAGAAGACCAGATCCGGGCCAGATTATGGGACTATTACCAACATCCCGTGGCAGTGGATGTGATCACCCATATTGCGAAAATTTATCAAAAATTCAACCGATTGGATCTGGAAGAAAAAAATTTTCCGATTCCGATCCGGTATAATTACACATACCATGATACCTGGGGCGACCGCCGTGGTTGGGGCGGGTTGCGCATTCATGAAGGGACGGATATTTTTGCCGGTTACGGGACCCCGGTTTTAAGCACCTGCTACGGCTATGTGGAATTAATCGGTTGGAACCGCTATGGCGGTTGGCGGATCGGAATTCGCGACATCCATAACAACTATCACTATTTCGCCCATCTGAACCATTTCCGCAAAGGGCTGAAAAAAGGGGATATCGTCCGACCCGGAGAGTTGATCGGCACGGTGGGCTCTTCCGGATACGGACCCCCGGGAACCTCCGGCAAGTTCCCTCCCCATTTGCATTATGGCATTTACCGTTTCAACGGGGAAAACACTTTTTCATTTGACCCCTATCCCCAACTGAAAAAATGGGAACGGGAAGCTTACAAACAAAAAAAGCAAAAAAAGAAAAAATCTGCTTCGTTCAAAAACACTTGGAGATGGATCGATTGAGGAATAAATGGAAAAAGCATGGTGTGATTTCCCACACCATGCTTGCTTGAAATCCATTCCCTTATTCATTCCGAATTGGAATTCGATTTTTTGCGAAGATTCGAATGTTCATATCCGTACACGAGGTAAAAGAGGAGCCCCACAGCAAACCAGATCAGAAAACGGACCCACGTCATCACCTCGAGATTGAATGCCAACACACAACAGAAGATAATGGCCAAAACCGGGACATACAGAACCAACGGGGTTTTAAATTTCCGGGGCAAATCCGGCTGTTTGTAACGCAGGACAATCACGGCGACCGAGATGAGAACAAAAGCCGCCAATGTTCCCAAGTTGACCAGTTCAGCAAGCTGATCCAACGGAACAAACGCGCCGAGGAATGCGGCAATCAACCCCAACGTCCAGGTGGAAACATACGGCGTGCGGTATTTTTTATGCACTTTGGACAAAAACTTCGGCATTAATCCGTCCCGGGACATCGCAAAAATGATCCGGATTTGGCCGTACAACATGACCAGCATGACCGTGATCATGCCGATGGCAGCCCCCAAGCTGACAATCCCGACCAGCCAATCCTGTCCGGTTATGCTGATGGCGTAAGCAACCGGAGCATCGGCATGCTTTTCAAATTGTTGAAACGGAACAATTCCGGTCATCAATGCAGACACAACCATATAAAGCAGGGTGACGACCCCAAGCGACCACAAAATCCCTTTCGGCAAATCTTTTGCCGGATTTTTGGTTTCCTCTGCCGCCGTACTCACTGCATCAAATCCAAGATAAGCGAAGAAGATCAGTGCGGCTCCTTGAAAGACGCCTTTGATTCCAAACGGCATGAAGGGGGTCCAGTTCTCCGGCTTCACATAAAAGGCACCCACCAGAATAAAGAGCAAAATCACTGCCACTTTGATCAGAACCATGATATTGTTGACTCGTTTCGATTCTTTCACGCCGATGGAAAGCAACCAAGTAATGAAGAGAATGATCAAAAAGGCCGGCAAATTCATGATGCTTGTGCCGTCAATCAGGGGTGACTGGGTTAACACATGAGGAATTTGGATTCCAAACCCGGCCAGCAATGACTGGAAATAGCCGGACCAACCCACCGAGACGGAACTGACGGCAAGCAAATACTCCAGAATCAGATCCCAACCGATCACCCAGGCAAAAAATTCTCCCAATGTGGCATAACTGTAGGTGTAGGTGGATCCGGACACGGGGACCAATGAGGCAAATTCAGCATAAGTAAATGCGGCAAGCAAACACGTAAATCCCGCAATAATAAAAGAGAGAGGCAGTGCCGGTCCGGTGACCAGGGATCCCAGTCCCGTCAATACAAAAATCCCCGTCCCGATAATCGCCCCAACGCCCAGCATCGCCAGATCCACCGCGTTTAATTCTTTACGGAGCGTGGTGCCTTGTTGAGTTGTTTGAATCATTTCTTGAATACTCTTCTTACGGAAAATCTCCACTCAGAAACCCCCTAACCCTTTTTGATTTCGAAAAATCTCTCTTATTAAATTATTTTGAAAATAAAACTGTGTATATATTATATATTAAATTTTTGTAAAATTAAATAATAAATTCTTGCTTAATCAAAAGAATTTATCAAAGAAAAAACCCCTTTGAAACCGTTGGTTTCCAAAGGGGGTTGATCCTTCGTCCGGTTTAATCCACATTGACATTTTTGTCTTGTTTTTCCAAAGCGGCTAAAATCGCATCCGGTTGTAATCCCTCAATGGCCCGGCCATGCACGACTGTCACCGGAACGCCCAAAAATCCCATTTTTTTCACTTCTTCCAAGTAGGCCGGATTTTTTGAGCAATCTCTTTCTTCATACGGGATTTTATAGTCATTCAAAAACCGCTTCAGCACATTGCATTCCAAACAATGGGGCCTCGAATATACGATCACTTTCAATGTCTGACACTCCTTTGCTCCTCATGATCCCGCGCAAGCAAACCGTCCGTTTTCCGTTATAATGTGGCTAGAGCCTAAATAGTCCATCAAACTGGGAGAGATGCAATTTGTATAGAAATTTACGTCAGTTCATCCAAAAATTAAAAGCTGAAAACGAGCTCGTGGAAATCCATGCCGAAGTGGATCCCTTCCTCGAGTTGGCAGAAATACACCGCCGCGTAATCGAAGAAGGCGGACCTGCTTTATTATTTACACAGGTAAAAGGAAGTTCCTTCCCGGTGGTCTCCAATTTATTCGGCACCCCCCGGCGGGTGGAAATGGCATTTGGCCCGCGTCCCGAGCAATTGATGAAACAAATTGTGTCGCTCATGGACAAGTTGATGCCCCCGACCCCAAAAGCGATTTGGAACGAACGGAACGTCTTCAAGGAGCTGTTGAAAGTCGGCCTTAAAACCGTGCCGGCAAACAAAGCGCCGGTTTTGGAAACCAAACAAAACAAAACCGATCTCACCCGGCTTCCGGTGATCACTTCATGGCAGGAAGACGGCGGGCCTTTCATCACGCTTCCGCTCGTGTATACGCAGCATCCCCGAAGCAAACAACACAATCTCGGCATGTACCGCATGCAAATTTTTGACAAACAAACCACCGGCATGCATTGGCAAATCCATAAAGGCGGGGGATTTCACCATTATGAAGCCGAAAAACTTAACGAGCCGTTGCCGGTCCATGTTCACCTGGGCGGGCCTCCGGCACTGATTGCCTCGGCCATTGCACCGGTTCCGGAATTTTTGCCTGAATTGATCCTGACTTCTTTGATCATGGGCGAAAAACTGCCGGTCGTCACCGGTAAAAACGGCTATCCTTTCATTGCGGAAGCGGAATTTGTACTGGCAGGGATGGTCCCCCCGCATGAGCGCCGGTTGGAAGGGCCGTTTGGGGATCATTACGGCTACTATTCCCTGGCGCATGAATTCCCCGTCTTCCATGTGAAAGAAGTTTATCATCGCAAAGATGCGATTTATCCCGCCACGGTTGTGGGCAAACCCCGCCAGGAAGATTATTACATGGGTGAGTTTTTGCAGCGTTTGTTGTCCCCGGCCTTCCCCATGGTCATGCCCGGTGTGCGTGATTTATGGACGTATTCTGAAACCGGCTTCCATTCGCTGGCGGCTGCCGTCGTACGGGAAAGCTACCAGCGCGAGGTGCTGGCCAATGCTTTCCGGATCTTGGGCGAAGGGCAGCTGACACTCACCAAGTTCCTGATCTTAACCGATCAGTCGTTATCGCTCGAAGATTTCCCGACATTATTTGAAACTGTTCTTGAACGGATGGATCCGGCCACCGATTTGTTCATCTTTAACCACACTTCGATGGACACCCTTGATTATACCGGCAAACGGCTCAATCACGGAAGCAAAGCCGTGCTGATCGGCACCGGGAAACCGAAACGCACGTTGCCGGCATCCTTTGACGGGCCGGAGATGAAAGGCATCCGCGACGCCCGGGTATATTGCAAAGGCGCCCTTGTCCTGGAAGCGGAGCCTTATGAACAAAATCCGGAACTGGCAGAACAGATCCTCCGCAACCATAAAGAGGACTTGTCCGGATGGCCCTTTGTCTTTTTGGTTGATGACATCCGGGCGGCCGGCGGGCAAACCGCATTTTTGTGGACCATTTTCACCCGGTTCAACCCGGCAACGGACATCCATGCACAAACCAGGTTTCAGCACCACCATCCACATTACCAATTCCCCTTCATCGTGGATGCACGGATGAAGCCGGGATACCCCGATGAACTGGTGCCCGCCCCCTCCATCACAAAAAAAGTGGACGAACGCTGGAAAGAATATTTTGGTTCCTGAGAATGCAAAAACGGTGTGTCCCGAAACCGGGCACACCGTTTTCTTACTGTTTCATCCGCGGATCGAAAAGATCCCTGAGGCCGTCTCCCAACAGATTAAACCCGAGAACCGTCAACATCATGGCCACTCCCGGAAAAATCATGGTCCAAGGTGCGAGCTGGATAAATTCACGCGAATCGGACAACATGGTTCCCCATTCCGGCTGGGGAGGCTGGGCTCCCAATCCCAAAAACCCGAGTGCCGCGGCTTCAATCACCGCCGTGGCAAAGCCCAGCGTCCCTTGCACCATGATCGGTGTCCAGCAGTTGGGCAGGATATGTTTCCATAAAATGCGGCTGTTCTTCATCCCGAGCGCTTTGGCCGCCAGGACATAATCTTCCGCCTTGACGCTTAACACCCTGGAACGCATCAACCGGCCAAAGTTGGGGATATTGATGATGGCAATCGCAATCAAAGCATTGTTCAAACTCGGCCCCAGCATGGCCACAATTGCAATGGCCAGCAAAATACTCGGAAAAGCGAGCAAAATATCAAACAAGCGGGAAATAACCGAATCAACCCATTTGCCGTAATAACCGGCAATCAATCCCAAAAAACTCCCGATCACGATGGACCCGGTGATCGCCACAAAACCGATCCACAAGGAAATCCGCGCACCATACACCACCCGGGTAAAAATATCCCGTCCCAAATCATCCGTTCCAAACCAATGGGACGACGACGGGGGCTGTAATGTATCCGGACTGGAAGATTGATAATCATAAGGAGTCAGGACCGGGGCAAAAATCGCCAGCAAGATAAAGATCATCACCAAAGAAGTGCCGATCAATGCCGAACGGTGCCGGACAAAAGCTTGAAAAAAATCACGAAGGGAATGGGTTTCCATGTTTTCTTCCAGCCCCGAATGAGCGGCCGCATCCGGCGCGGGCGGCTGAATCCCGGATGAAATTTGCTGCACCTTCATCACTCCTTCCCATATTGGATGCGGGGATCAATCCATGCATACAACAGGTCGACGATCAGATTGATCACGACAAAAATCGTTGCAAGCACCAATATTCCGGACTGAATCACCGGATAATTTCTTTGTGTGATGGCGTCATAAATATATCGGCCCACTCCCGGCCAGCTGAAAATGGTCTCTGTCAAAACCGCTCCCCCGAGCAACAAGCCCATCTGCAGCCCCATCACGGTCAGGATCGGGATGAATGCATTTTTTAACGTATGCTTGTAAATCACCCAAAACTCGGATAATCCTTTGGCCCGGGCCGTACGAATATAATCGGATCTCATGACTTCCAACATGCTGGAGCGCGTCATCCGCGCAATGATCGCCATCGGGATGGTCCCCAGTGCAACCGCCGGCAGAATCAAATGCTTCAACACATCGCCCAGCCACTCAAAATCCCCGTATAACAAGGAATCCAAGATATAAAAATGGGTGAGCGGCTCAAAACCGAGACGGGGATCCACTCTCCCGTTGGACGGCAACCAATCCAAAACCTGGGCAAAAAGCCACTGTTCCATCAACCCCAGCCAGAACACGGGAATGGAAACCCCGACCAACGCAATCAGCATCGATCCATAGTCCAGCCATGAATTTTGCTTCCAAGCCGATAAAATCCCGAGATTTACCCCGAAAAAGACGGCAATCAACATGGCGGCCAAGGTGAGTTCCGCCGTGGCGGCCAAAAAAGGAACGATTTCTTCGGAAATGGGGGTGTTGGTGATCAAGGATGTCCCCAAATCCCCATGCAACAGTCCTTTGACATAGTTGAAATATTGAATGTAAAACGGTTGATCCAATCCCAGACTTTCCCGGATTTCCTGCAATTGTTCCGGTGTCGCTTTGTCACCCGCGATCGTTTTGGCCGGATCCCCCGGGATGGCATGCACGATGGAAAAGGTAATGAGCGACATGCCGATCAACACAGGAATCAACATCAAAATCCGGCGTATCGTGTAAGCCAACATAACAACCATTCACCACCTGACTCTTGCAATGAATAAGGAGGCACTGCGGACTCCCCGCAATGCCGCCTTTACACCTGTTTTCAGTTCTTCAGATCAACAACTTCCAATTTCAACTGTGTGGTCGGGTGAGGAACAAAGCCGGTGATTTCTTTCCGCCCGGCAAAGCTGACAGTCGCATGCGCTATGGGAACCCAAGGCGCATCCGCTTTGATGATTTCCTGTGCTTGTTCATAAAGTTTGGCACGTTCTTCCTGATCGGTTAAGCTTTGTGCCTGAATCAAAAGGTCATGCACGTCATCGCTTTTATAAAAAGCAATGTTTCCGGCGTCCGGCGTCCGCGTGTTGTCTTTATCCAACAAGACGTACAAGAAGTTATCCGGGTCTCCGTTGTCGCCGTTCCAACCCATCAACGCCATTTGATGTTCCCCTTTTCCGGTTTTGTCCAAATACGTTTGCCAGTCATAAGTCACAATTTTGGCCCGGATGCCGATTTTGGCCAAATCCGCCTGAATAAATTCCGCAATTTTCTTTCCGTTCGGCATATACGGACGGGGTTCGGTCATCGCGTAAAATTCCACTTCAAAGCCATCCGGATATCCGGCTTCTTCCAGCAATTGCTTCGCTTTATCCAGGTCATATTCATAATCTTTCACTTGGTCATTGTATCCCCACATCATGGAAGGCATGGGGTTGACCGCCGGCACGGCCTGGCCTGCATAAAAGTTTTTGATAATGGCTTCTTTATTCACCGCATGGTTGATCGCCTGCCGCACTTTGACATTGTTCAGCGGTTCCTTCTCGGTATTTAAAGCCAAATAACCCACATTCATGCCTTCTTGTGCGTACAGTTCAAAGTTTGGATCCTGTTTGACCAGTTGGACATCATTGGGATTGAGTCCGTCCATCATGTCAATATCCCCTGATTTCAATGCAGAAAAGCGGGCCGCATTATCCGGAATCGATTTAAAAATCACCCGGTCCAGTTTCGGTTGCCCTTTTTTCCAATAGTTCTCATTTTTCACGAGCACGACCGTGTCATTTTTCTTCCAGCTTTCAAACTTAAAGGGACCGGTTCCGACCGGATGTTGCGCAAACTGCACCGGATCTTTTTTCACGGCCGTCGGGGATGCAATTCCGAACGGAGACATGGCCAGATTGCTGAGGAAAGGCCCCAAAGGCTTTTTCAGTTTAAATTCCACCGTATATTCATCCAGGGCACTCACACTGTCAATCACGTGACCTTCATCCCCTTTAAACCCGCCAAACATATATCCGTAGTAAGGGAATTCCCCGCCTTTATGCTCGGGATGTTCCGGATCCATCCAACGTTGGAAGTTATAAACCACCGCTTCGGCGTTAAACGGGGTGCCATCATGAAACTTTACGCCTTTTCGCAAATGGAACGTCCATGTGAGCCCGTCTTCGCTGGTTTCCCAACTTTCAGCAAGTCCTGGCACCACTTCGGTTGTTTTTTGGTCATATTCGACCAAATTGTCAAAAATCTGGTCTGTCGGCTTAAACGATTCTCCATCCGTCACCTGGATGGGATCCAACAACTTGGAGTCGGCTCCCCGCCCGTAAATCAATGTCTTTCCGCTTTTCGCCGAATCTTTTTCGACACATCCGGCCAGGATGGTGGAAAGAAGGAAAATAGCCATCACACTGACAATCCAAAAACGATTTTTCATCTTTCATCCTCCTTTATAAGTTTCTTGTTTGATTGCATCATCACGTTTTCCCGACCAACCACCTCCCCCATCAAGTCAAAAAAGGATCTTTTTTCACCCCTCATGGACCAAGTGGCAGGCAACCATGTGTCCGCCGCCGGCATCTTTCAATTCCGGACGTTCCTCCTTGCAACGGTCCGTCACATATGGACAACGCGGATGAAACGCGCAGCCTTGCGGCGGATTTTCGGGGCTCGGCACATCCCCCTCAAGAATGATGCGTTCCCGCTTGGCCGTCGGATCCGGAACGGGAATGGCCGACAACAAGGCCTGGGTGTAAGGATGCAGCGGCTTTTCATAAAGCTCGTCGCGCGGGGATATTTCCACCATGCGCCCCAGATACATCACGCCGACACGGTCGCTGATATGTTTGACAACACTTAAATCATGCGAAATAAAGAGATAGGTCAATGAGAACTGTTCCTTTAAATCCATCATCAGATTCAAAACCTGCGACTGAATCGACACATCCAATGCCGATACCGGCTCATCAGCAACAATCAGTTTGGGTTTGGTCGACAGTGCGCGGGCAATTCCGATCCGCTGCCGCTGCCCCCCGCTGAATTGATGGGGATACCGTTCACCGTGAAATGCATTGAGCCCCACCACCCGGAGCAATTCCTGCACTTGTTCTTTTCTTTCCTTGGGCGTCCCCATGGAATGGACAATCAAAGGTTCTTCCAGGATTTCCCGTACTTTTTGCCGGGGGTTGAGGGATGCAAAAGGATCCTGAAAAACCATTTGCAAGTCTCTGCGGGTTTTTCTCATCTCCTCTTTGCCCAGGGCAAACAAATTTTTCCCGTTGAATTCCACTTCGCCGCCGCTGGGTTCATACAAGCGGATGATGGTTCTCCCGGTTGTCGATTTCCCACAGCCCGATTCCCCGACAATCCCCAACACTTCTCCTTCTTCAATGGTGAAACTGACGTCATCCACCGCCTTGACTTCCCCGACTTTTTTGCTCCACAATCCCCCGTAAACCGGGAAACTTTTCTTTAAATTTTTCACGTTAATCAGTGCCATGTGCCGTTTCCTCCCTCTGATGCAAAAAACAGCGGCTGTAATGGTTCTTGTCTGCTTCGGTCAGTTCAGGTGTTTCTTTGCGGCAACGATCCATGACAAACTCACACCTCGGAGCAAACCGACATCCTGCGGGCATGTTCCGGGGAGTCGGCACTTGGCCGGGAATGGCATACAACCGTTTTTTCCTCTCATTCAACTTGGGAATCGACTTTAACAATCCCCGGGTGTAAGGATGCTTCGGATCGCTGAACAGACGGTGGCGGTCGGTTTCCTCCACCACTTGCCCGGCATACATGACCACAATGCGGTCACACATCTCCGCGACAACCCCCAAATCATGAGTGATCATTAAAATCGCCGTTTGATATTCTTCATTCAATTGTTTCATCAGATCAAGAATTTGTGCCTGAATGGTGACATCCAGTGCGGTCGTGGGTTCATCAGCGATCAATAACTTCGGGTTTAAGATCATGGACATGGCAATCATGACCCGTTGGCGCATTCCGCCGGACAACTGATGGGGATAATCACGCAAAATCCCCTTCCGGGAGATCCCCACTTTTTCCAACATCTCAACAGCACGGGCTTCCGCTTCTTTTTTGGAACATTTTTCATGCGCCCGTACCGCTTCCACCAATTGATTTCCAATCGTAAACAACGGATTCAGGGAGGTCATCGGTTCCTGAAAAATCATTGCAATCTCTCTACCGCGAATTTTCTGCATTTTTTTCTGTGAAAGTTTGGTCAGGTCTTGTCCTTCAAACCAAATGGAACCATTGACGATTTTTCCGGGCGGTTGCGGAACCAGCCCCATAATGCTCAGCGAGGTCACGCTTTTTCCGCATCCTGATTCTCCCACCAGACCGACGATTTCTCCCCGGCGGATGGTCAGGTCAATCCCGTCAACGGCTTTGACCACTCCTTTTTCCGAAAAAAAATGCAGCTTCAATTGCCGGATATCCAACACGGGCTGAGTCAAATGGATCACCTCAAACGATTTGTTAAAAACCTCTTAAATCCGATCATAAGCGGATTTCTTCTTTTGATTCCCATTTTTCCGATTAATTATTTTTTATTTTGAATAAAAATATTATCAATTCCTTATATTCTCTGTATAATCAAAAATCCCTTTTAAAAAATAAATCCTTTCCTTTCTACTTTTGGATACTCCCTTCCCGAAATGGAAAATAAACCCTTGTTTTTTCCATTAAAAATAAAAGAAAACAAGGCAGATTGGTCCATCTGCCCTGTTATTTCAAATCCTCGTTCCCGTTTTTCAGCCGGTAACCCATATGAAGCACGGGACCCACATATTCATTTAACGGAAATCCGCCGCGAATGGCTTCGGTGATGAAGGCTTTGGCCAAGCGAATGGCTTCCGGAACCGTTTTTCCTTTGGCCAATTCGGCGGTAATGGCTGCGGAAAATGTGCAACCGGCCCCGTGAACATAAGGGGTTTTCACCCGTTCTTCTTCCATCACTTCGAAGGTATGGCCATCATAGACGACATCGACTGCTTTTTCGTGCTCCAACTTGCTTCCGCCTTTGATAATGACCACTTTTGCCCCCAGGTCGTGAATGCGCGCCGCCGCTTCTTTCATTTCCTCCACCGTGCGGATCGGATGCATTTTACTCAGCTGGCCGGCTTCAAATAAGTTGGGGGTTGCCACGGTCGCCAGCGGAATCAGGATTTCCCTCAATGCATCGGCTGTTTCGGGATTGAGCACCTCATCCGTCCCTTTGCATACCATCACCGGATCAATCACCACCGGGACATCTTGGGACCGGATGGTTTGGGCCACATATTCAATGATCTCCACTGATCCCAGCATGCCCGTTTTTAACGCATGGATGCCGATCCCTTGCAAAATCGTTTTTAATTGATCCTGAAATGTATCGAAAGGAATGGGGAACACCTTGTGATTCCATTGATGATCCGGGTCCATC